>CAZNTS010000093.1:0-3153 GCA_964576045.1 uncultured Nitrospiraceae bacterium
GTCCACGCGGTGCTCGATCGGATAGCGGATTTCTCCGAGCGCATCCGCAGCGGGGCGTGGAAGGGTCACACCGGTAAGCGCATCCGCAACGTGATCAACGTCGGGATCGGCGGTTCCGACTTGGGCCCGGTGATGGCGTACGAGGCGATGCGCCATTACAGCCTGAGAGACATTACCTTCCGTTTCATCTCAAACATAGACGGCACCGATTTCTCCGAAGCATGCAGGGACCTTCACGCGGACGAAACGCTTTTTATCATTTCATCAAAGACCTTCACGACGAGTGAGACGATGACGAATGCCCGTACCGCCCGCCAGTGGACGCTTCAGACACTAAGAGACGAAAGCGCTGTACCGTACCATTTTGTGGCCGTATCGACCAATGCCGCAGAGGTAAAAAAATTCGGCATTGACACGGAGAATATGTTTGGCTTCTGGAACTGGGTCGGCGGCCGCTATTCCATGGATTCGGCAATCGGTCTTTCTACAATGATCGCCATTGGGCCCAGGCACTTCCGTTCGATGATCGAAGGGTTCCATGAGATGGACGTGCATTTCCGGACCGCGCCTTTTGAAAGGAACCTTCCTGTGCTCATGGGACTTCTCACGGTCTGGTATAATGACTTTTTTGGAGCCCAAACAGTCGCTGTTCTTCCTTACGACCAGTACCTTAAACGCTTTCCAGCCTATTTACAGCAGTTAACTATGGAGAGCAACGGAAAGCACGTCACTATTCAGGGCGCCAATGTCGATTACGAGACAGGGCCGGTCTTCTGGGGCGAGCCCGGCACCAACGGCCAGCACTCATTCTATCAGCTGATCCACCAGGGGACAAAGCTCGTTCCATCCGACTTCATAGGCTTTTGCGGAACGCTTAACCCGATTGGTAATCATCATAATCTCCTGATGGCAAACTTTTTCGCCCAGAGCGAGGCCCTCGCCTTCGGCAAGACAGAGAAGCAGGTCAGAGCCGAGGGAACCACTGAGTATCTCGTTCCTCACCGCGTCTGTGAAGGAAACCGTCCGTCCAACACTATTCTCGCGGAACAGCTGACCCCAAGAACGCTCGGCAGCCTCGTTGCGCTCTACGAGCACAGCGTTTTTACCCAGGGGACGATATGGCGAATCAACCCATTTGACCAGTGGGGCGTCGAGCTCGGAAAGGAACTGGCGAAGCGAATCATCCCCGAACTCGACGAAGCTGCAGAACCGCCATACGAGCATGACAGTTCAACCAACGCGCTTATACGGCGATACCGCAGGTCAAGACCCATCGACTCTCGATTCTGAGGAGAAGGCATGAGCGTCAAGTGGGGAATGAGCAGTCCTATATTCGCTTGTTTGCCGATAGAGGTAGCGGGGTTCGAGTCCCTGGCGGAACTCGCTCTGGATATGCGCTGGTCATGGAACCATGCTGCCGATGAACTGTGGAGCCGACTCGATCCGGTGCTGTGGGACCTTACCCACAATCCCTGGATGGTGCTCCAGACCGTATCCCGGGACCAGCTCCAGCGGACGCTGGACGATCCCTCCTTCCGTGAAAGAATGGACGACATCATAAAGGCCAGGCGGAAAGAAACGGAATCCGATACATGGTTTCAGCGGGAGTACATGCGGACCGCGCTTACCTGTGTTGCCTATTTCAGCATGGAGTTCATGCTGAGCGAGGCCCTTCCTATATATTCCGGCGGACTCGGCAATGTGGCCGGCGACCAGCTTAAGGCAGCAAGCGATCTGGGCGTTCCGGTGGTCGGAGTGGGACTGCTCTATCAGCAGGGATATTTCCGGCAGGTTATCGACCGGAACGGACTCCAGCACGCCCTTTTCCCCTACAATGACCCGGGACAGATGCCTATCTCGCCTCTCAGGAAACCTGATGGGGAGTGGCTGCGACTTGAGGTCGCATTTCCGGGCCAGCCGGTCTGGTTACGTGCGTGGCAGGTTCAGGTTGGCAGAGTGAAGCTATATCTTCTGGATAGCAATGACCCTGCAAATTTTCCTGCGCGCAGAGGAATCACGAGCGAACTTTATGGTGGAGGGCCTGAGTTGCGACTAATGCAGGAGATGATTCTAGGGATCGGCGGATGGCAGTTGCTTTGCCGGCTGGGCCTCAGGCCCGAAGTATGCCATCTCAACGAAGGGCATGCGGCCTTCGCGGTTCTTGAACGCGCTGCGTCTTTCATGGAAGTGACCGGACAGAGCTTTGAAGCGGCTCTGGCAGTCACACGCGCAGGCAATCTTTTCACGACACACACGCCGGTAGCAGCGGGGTTCGACCGTTTCGCTCCTTCTCTGATAGAAGACTTCGTCGGTGAGTACGCCAAGAACAGGCTCCGTCTTCCGCTGCGCGACCTGCTTGCCCTTGGTCGGACAGACCCCGACGACCCGTCTGAAGCGTTCAATATGGCGTACCTGGCCGTACGGGGTAGCGGGGCAGTCAACGGAGTGAGCAGTCTGCACGGTATAGTGAGCCGCCGCATCTTTCAGCCCCTTTTCCCTCGGTATCCAGAGGCCGAAATCCCCGTGGGGCACGTCACCAACGGGGTCCATATGCCTTCATGGGATTCACTGGAGGCAGATGAGCTCTGGACCCAGAGCTGCGGAAAGGAACGGTGGCTCGGTTCGATCGAGACCCTAGGCGAGAAAATTCGTGCTGTACCGGATTATATGTTCTGGGAATGCCGCGCCTCCGCCCGCGAGACTCTCATAAATTTTGTTCGTGAACGGCTCTCTCGAGAACTGGCCGCTCTGGGTGCGGCTCCTGAAGATGTGGATAAAGTAAAACGTATCTTTGATTTCAACACGCTTACTCTGGGATTCGCTCGCCGCTTCGCAACTTACAAAAGACCAACCCTCCTTCTCCACGATCCGGAGCGGCTTCTTCGCATACTCTCAGATGCCCAGCGCCCAGTCCAGCTCATCCTTGCCGGAAAGGCACACCCTGCTGACGAACAGGGCCTGGCGATGATCCAGCAGTGGATGGACTTTATACGGCGTCCACGCGCACGGGACCATGTGGTCTTCCTAAGCGATTACGACATGCTTTTGACTGAGCAACTGGTACAGGGGGTGGATGTATGGATCAACACCCCGAGGAGACCGTGGGAAGCCAGCGGAACAAGCGGCATGAAGGTGCTGGTCAACGGAGGCATC
>CAZNTS010000094.1:0-5601 GCA_964576045.1 uncultured Nitrospiraceae bacterium
CGAACTTTACCACCCGTGAATTCGCCGTGTCAAGAGTTTCGCGAAGCGGATGTTTCTCGGCCAGCCCTTCTGAATCAGGCGTTCTCCTGAAACTTCACAGAAGCGCCAGACGAGCGACTGCGAGCATCGGCTTGACGGAAGATCAGCGCTGCTCTAGAATTTTCGCGGGCGGATGGATGGACCAATTAGAACCCAGCCACTTTCTACGAACCGCCCTCCGAGGGATCCTTTTATGAGAAGAATTCTGCTGAATGCTCCGGGCGAGTTTGTCGAGGCCATGGTTCCACGCCCAGTGCCTTCCAGTGGACAAGCCCTCGTTCGAGTTCATCGGGTCGGGGTTTGTGGAAGCGATTTTCATGCTCTCGCGGGAAGGCACCCCATCTACACATACCCGCGCGTTTTGGGTCACGAGCTTGCGGGCGAAATCGTGGAAGTACCCGAGAATACGCGAGGACTTCGCCCGGGCGATCAGTGCGCCATCGAACCGTACATCAGTTGCGGTCAATGCCGCACCTGCAAAGTGGGAAGAACGAACTGCTGCGAACAGCTCAGGTTGCTCGGCGTACATATCGATGGAGGCATGCAGGGCTTTCTAGGGGTCCCCATTGAGCTGTTGCACAAATCCGAACTGCTGTCGCTGGATCAACTCGCTCTGGTTGAAACGCTGGGAGTTGGGGCGCATGCCGTCAAGAGAAGCCAACTGCGGCCGGGTGAGGAGGTGCTGGTGGTTGGGGGCGGCCCCATTGGACTTGGGGCGAGTCAGTTCGCCGCGGCCATCGGCGCGAAAGTGACAGTCATCGAAACCAACGATTGGCGACGACACTTTGCCCACAAGTTGGGTGTGGAAGCCTTATCCGCGCCTGATGGACGAGTGGCTGACGTGGTATTAGATGCTACGGGCAGCGCGACCGCCATGGCGGATAGCCTGAATAACGTAGCTCCGGGAGGACGGCTTGTTTTCGTGGGCTTAACGCGCGATCCAGTGCGAATTGATGACGCGCTGCTGCATCGGCGTGAAATGACAATTCACGCCAGCCGAAACAGCTGCGGGCAGTTCCCGTCGATCATCCGCTTGCTGGAGGAAAACAAGATCAATACCGAGCCTTGGATTACTGATCGCCTCACTCTTGACGAAGTGCCGGCGCGGTTCAAGGGGCTCTCCGAAAAGGTTGGGATGATGAAAGCGGTCGTGGAAGTTCGAGACAGCGATCGATAGCACTCCATCCGCAATGAAAAGCTTAGTATGGACGCGCGACTTCAGCGCGCGTTTCACGCGACGCTGTTAAGAATTACGTCGCGAACGACAAGGGCTGCGCTTGTTGGTACGGTCAAAGCTTAGGCCGCTATCTCGCAGCATTCGTAATTCGCGATGTTGTGGGGGCTCGCCCCGGCCCATAGGAACATTCTTATATGGAATATAGCCTTCTTGGACGGAGCGGGATGAAAGTCTCCCGGCTGAGCTTCGGAGCTTCATCTCTCGGCGGAGTCTTCCATCCTGTCGACGAACGTGAAGCTATTAAGGCTGTCCATGTGGCACTGGAATATGGGATCAACTACTTTGACGTGGCGCCGGCGTATGCAGGCACAGTTTCTGAGACAGTCTTGGGAAAGGCACTGCGTGGGGTTCCACGCGACCGGTACTATCTTTCGACGAAGGTTGGCAAATACACCAATCCCGGCTCCTACGGCGACGACACACTGGATTACTCACGCGCCCGCATTCGCAAGTCGCTTGAGGAAAGTGCAGAACGCTTGGGTACTGACTATTTCGATCTCATTCACATCCACGATATCGAATACCAGGGGCGTAAGCACACTGAATGGGCTCTCACGGAAGGCTATGAGTCGGTCCGCGAGTTGAAACGGGAGGGCCGGATCGGCGGTGTCAGCTTCGGCATCTATCCCATGGATATATGGATGAGAATCTTCTCTTCGCTCGAGATCGATGCCGCGCTCGTCCATAACCACTACTGCCTGAACGACACGCGAATTACGGAATTGCTGCCGCTGGCTGAAGCGAGGGGCATCGGAATCATCAATGGTTCTCCATTCGGCAGCGCCTTGCTGACAGACCGCGGACCCGCAGATTGGCACCCCGCCAGTGCGGAGGACCGGGCCATTTTCAAAGCGGTGGCCGACTTCTGTCGCAAGCAAGGTAGTTCCATCGCGAAGCTGGCCCTGCAGTTTGCCAGCCAGAACCCCAGTCTTCCTACGACTCTGTTCAGCTCTGCGAATCCCGAGTCCGTCCGACGCAATGTTGAATGGCACCAACAGCCGGTTGACCTGCAACTTGTGGAAGAAATACAGAGACTCTTAGAACCCGTGCGCAACAAGCAGTGGAACTATTGAGGCAGGAATGCTCGGTGGTTTGCCGGAATGAACAAGTGACCTGTGTACACATGCCAGTCATTTCTGCACCTGCTCGACTGTTTCCTGTTGCGATGCAGACTCGTTTCGCAGTCGTTTTGCATTGCAAAGCCGATCTTCTCGAACCTGGAAGTTCGTCTTTTGTCACGATGGCTCTAAGCGCACAGAGTCATCGCGGCTCTTCCTCAAAGCTACTATTGCCGGCCGCGGGAGGAATCAATGAATGACACGAGAAGATCTTTCTTAAAAAATGCGGGAATTGCCTGGGTCATGGCTATGCAGCCGATCCGTCGAGCGTTCGCCGGCAGCCTGGCTGCGCCGCCCGTAGCCGAGGACTACGTTCCTCCGCGCGGAAACATCCGCGTACCGGAATCGAACGATCAATGGCAAGCGGTGAAGGATTATGTTGACGACCCCGGCCCGGAATACCGGCATGCCTCTGAATCCGCCTTCGAAGCGTTTCGCGATATTAAATATGGCGTGCGGATCCACTGGGGACTGTATGCAATTAGAGAATGGCGGGACACCAGCTGGCCATTTCTAAAATTATCGTTTGCAGAGAAGCAGGAATATCAGGATCAATCCAAGACCTGGAATCCCTCAGGGTTCAGCGCCGATGAATGGATGAAGTTCTTCAAAGAAAACGGAATGAGGATGTTTGCCATCACCAGCAATCATCACGACGGCTTCTCCATGTACGACACGAAAAGGAGGGTGACCAGCCGGGTTGACTGGACGGCGTCGGGGGAACCCAGGCTCCAGAGTTGCGATCTGGCTTACAGCATTATGGAGACGCCGTTCAAGCGGGACGTCATAAAAGAATTGTGTGACGCGGGCCGCAGGCACGGTCTGAAAATCGATCTCTATTTTTCTCATCCGAACTGGTTCGACGCCGATTTTCGTCCCTACTGCCAACATCCTCTGCAGCCCGGCCTGTACGGGATTCCCGATCCTGGGCCAGATGAGCAAACGCGGATGATGGCGCATCATCGCCAGCAGCTTACGGAATTGCTGACGAATTACGGCAAGATCGATATGGTGTGCCTGGACATGTGGTTGGGGAAAGCTGTGTGGCCTCAACTGCAGGAGACGATCGTGGCGCTTCGCAAGCTACAGCCGGATGTGATGTTTCGAGCGCGTGGCATCGGCAATTACGGTGATTACTACACGCCCGAGGGGTTCGTGCCTGGGAGCAAAGAGAGCACAGACATGCCCTGGTTCGTCATCTATCCCTTGGGCCGCGGCTTTTCCTACGGCGGAGCCGGTGACCATTACAAGGGCAGCAAGTGGATCATCCAAAATCTCGTCGACACGGTGGCGAAGGGCGGCAACTTCATGGTCGGCATCGGTCCAGACGGCAATGGCAGGATCAGTCCCACGGCGATGAATCAACTGGAGGAAACCGGCAGATGGCTAAAGGCGAATGGCGAAGCGATTTACGAAACGAGGCCGCGTCTGGGGGATTTGTGGAAAGAGGGTGAAGGCGGTTCCTTTGCCCAATCGCGACCGGAAAATAGCGAGCAGCCTACCGTGTCCAGCGAGAATGGCCCGATTCGTTTCACACGCAGCAAGGATGGACGAGTGGTCTACGCCATCTGTTTGCAATGGCCAGGCCCAAGGCTCAGATTGAGGACCGTTCGCGCAAGGCAAGGCGCCAAGATCACCCTGCTTGGTGTGAACGAATCTTTGAAATGGCACGAAGACGACGCTGAGGGAACGGTCATTGAAATTGCGAGTACACTTCAGGGTGAAGCGAAACGGCCGTGTAAAGTGGCATGGACCTTTAGAATTGAAGTCGAAATGCCTAGAACATCTCGTTAGAGAAGCTCATTTCGAAGGACGTGAGGAGCGTGCTAAGCTCTTTCGTGGTAAACGTGGAAGGTTATGATCGAAAACATAGCCGTTTTTGAATCCTGTACCAATTGTCTGAATCTCGCTAGCATTATTCGTCCAAGTACGACCTCATACGCTCCACGGCTCATATGCCAACTTTAGTACCGACGCGCCGCAGGACGCCGGCTGACACGCGGATTACGGCCAAGATCCTCGAAAAGATCAAGCGCCTTATCTCGACCGGGGCCATTGCGCCAGGCGGAAAATTTCCACCTGAACGTGAGCTCGCGAAAGAGTTTGGCGTAAACCGCGCCTCCTTGCGTCAGGCCCTGAAAGTGCTCGAGATCATGGGTGTTCTGACCCAAAGGGTGGGCGATGGGACGTACCTGAGCGCCAGCGCCGAATCTACCCTTAAAGAGCCTCTCGATTTTCTCGTCCTCTTGGACGACCTCTCCCATCACGAGCTGTTCGAGACGCGCATGATTGTCGAACCAGAGCTTGCGGCCCGTGCCGCTCAACGCGCCACCGCCGAGGACCTGATCGGACTCCGAAAGGCAATTGTCGCAATGGAGAATTGCCGAACGAACCAGGAGAGGCTGGATGCCGATCTCGCGTTCCATGAATGTATTTTTCGTGCCAGCGGCAATCGTATTTGTCACCTGTTGTTTCGGGTGATCCACCGCAACTTGTTGAGCAGTATGTCGCAACTCTCCGCCCGCGTGCCCATCGACCGGCCGCTGACCTTTCACAAGCGAATCTATGCGGCGATTCAAGGGCGGAATTCCGAAGAAGCACGTCGCCAGATGTTGGACCACATTGCCGACACCAAAGCACTTATGACCTCGGCGACCAAGTGACGTGAGCCCACTGTTTTCGCGTGAGCCGAGACTTGGGAATCAGTAACCGCTCTGGACGGTTGCGCCTCTTAATCTCCCATGGCCAAGCAAAGCGATTCATAGCGATAAGTCGCTGAGTCTTCTCCGCCATGCTCCACGATTGGAACCCCGTTCCGCGAATACGCGCTGACTGCAAGTCTGAGACCCTCGTCCCGAGGGGGGGAGGAGAGTGGCTGATCCAATCGTGTTATATGCACGCATGCCTTGGGTGTCATCTCCCTTTCACGGTCGCAGACAGGAATGAGGCCAACCTGCAAAGCTTGCCTAGCATCCCTTCGCTTGACTTCCTCCATAACCAGTGTACGATTTGGTTCGTCCATTGCGCTGCTATGAAACGTCGAGAATTCTTGAAGATCAGTGCTGGCGCCGCTCTGGCCACGGTTCACAGCCAGGGCAAATCTCTGGCGAGTTTGGGCGCGAAATCGGACGAAGCCGCTACTATCTATGTTGCTCCCTCCGGGAATGACAAGAACCCTGGCACCTTAAAACTGCCCTTTTCCACTCT
>CAZNTS010000095.1:0-8715 GCA_964576045.1 uncultured Nitrospiraceae bacterium
TACCTAAAAGCTCAAGAAGAGGACAAGAGCTTTGATGCAGTCATTATGGATTTGACTATACCGGCTGGCATGGGTGGCAAAGAAACTGTCGGTAATCTGCTGGCTGTTGCTCCTGACGCAAAGGTCATAGTATCAAGCGGATACTCCATGGACCCAATAATGGCAGACTATAAGAAATATGGCTTTTGTGGAGTCGTATGCAAACCATACAATGCCAATGAAATAAGCCAGGTCATTTCAAAGGTAATAAGAGTCTAAAAATAATCTAATCCAACGAAGGGTTCCCTATGCACGTGGGGTTAATGCGACCCGAAGCGATGCGGAGGCAGCAGAGCTTTTGCGTTCAGGAAAAGTCAGCGAATTTACTTGTGGACTACTCGGATGCCTCCTGTACCACGCACCTTTCGTATCTGATATAATGCTGCATAGTACGACCGGAAATCAGGCTTACCTATGCTCAATGCTGAGCTTCAGGTCAGACGATTTCTAAGGAATGTGATATTCATGGATAGATCATTGTTATCATTTCAACTAGGGTTGACTTTTCTTTTTGTTACAATTTCTTTTTCTGCTCATGCCGCAACTCTTTCTCTTATGCCGATGGGTGAACCTCGTTCCTTACAAGGTCCCATTTTTGGAGCTTCTACTACTACATTTTATGAACATCTTCTCGATGATCCTGTCAAGATAGCCGTGTTACAAAATATGTCTATAAGGCTGGATCGTTTTCCTGGAGGCTCAGATGCTAACTTTTATAATTGGCACTCAGGACTGATTGAGATTCAGGCACAACCCGACAGTTCTGAGTACGTGAAATTTTGGGCCAAAGCCGCTACAAACATCGCACGCGGTAAGCCAAATGGCGTGACGTTTGAACAATACGAGTCTTTTTCTCGACATATTGGAGCCCAAACAATTCTGGTTCCAAATCTCGAATCTTCAACCGTCAGCGACCAGGTGGAATGGTTCAAGCGCTTGAACAGAGAAGGCATCGTTCCGCAGCGGATTGAGTTAGGAAATGAATTCTGGGTTGCGATGGGTAATGATCCTAAAAGCCTGACCCGCTGGCCCGATGAACCGACCAGCATGAGGATAATGAAACACTATCTGGATTCCTTGAGGCCCTATTTGCCCACGAATGCCAAAGTTGCGGTACAGGCCGCTGCGGGAGCCATAGATGTGCGAATGGGCAAGTTTGGGCAACGGCTTCGACAATGGGACGAGGATCTACGTCCGGAACCGTGGTTCGATGCCGTTACGCTGCATCTTTACCCCCGCTTACGCGAAGTGATGGGAAGCCCTGATGCAGGAATGACACCACCAACACCGGAAAATGCAATGGCACGCCTGAAGGCTATGATGGCGAGGGTGGACGACGGAGTTGAGCGCATCCTTCAGAATATCGAACGTCGCCTCCCTGGCAAAGAGATCTGGATCACGGAATGGAATACGCGCGGGGCCAATCCGGTGACCCAGCGGGGGAATGCCGTTGAACCGATGTCTCCGGCGATGGAGATGCTTACCGCAACGCGCATGGCATTGGTTCATCTTCGCCATCCCTCAGTAACCGCTTCACTCTTTTTCATGTATAGTTTTAGACCACAAGATCCCCACGCCATGTTTGTCCCGGACGGACAAGGAAGCTACTCTCCAGTACCAACTGCATCCGCACTGCAGTGGTTGAGTGAGGCGACCAATAAAGGTGGTTCTTTCCAACGCCTCGTTCAAGAAGGCCAACATTCAGTTGATGGTGGTGGAGTGAAGAATGAATCCTATTTCCCAATCGAGGGAGGACGTTTCGAGTCTACGGTACATACGACAGTTCTAGTTGAGAACGTCTCTTCTACTTCTTTCTCCTTTGATCCTTCAACGGTGGTCAAAGGAAGACATCCAAACCGGATCGAAATCCTTGCCATGCCAGACCTTCTTTCTCTCGAAAGAATAGCCGCAAGGATAGAGAGGCAAGATCAAACAAAGCGGATCGTCATACCACCGTTTTCCTTGACCCGAATCATATGGAATAAGAACTAGATTGTCTGGTCGATGCAGAATACAGTGGGCATGAAATATTTCGGGCGGAAAGACGCAATCAGGATCTTATCGACAAAGGTCAAGACTCCTTCCGGAATGAAACGCCTATGGTATATTTTGCGCAAGTGAGGGGTATAATCGGAATTCGATATTCATTTATGCAAGAATACACCTCATAAACTCATGGAGCCGCATAGCGTAAATAACCACAATATTGTTCTATCTACCACGGCAACGATGGCCATTGGTACAAGGAGTGTTCGATTCTGTTAAAGGGTAGACAAGGCAAGGAAGCGATGATAAAGCTGCTCTCTAAGTATACGTGGGTATCCGTTCTTTGCGTGTTTGTATTCTTAGTCTCCATTCCGCCGTTGGGTGCCGAATCCGAAGATGTTAGTGCTAACATTACCTCCTCAGGGATTGTTATTACCAACAATACTCAAATGGATGTCTATTACGCAGTTCACGAAGAAACAGTGCTGTCTCGGATCGAATGGGCGCCCATCTGCACGAGTGAAAATCGGATTCCGCCGAAGAAAAGTGTCCAGGTACCGGTCACTTTTGAGCCAAGCGGGAAGGTCCACGTCTTCTGGTGGCACAAAGGCAAATACCCTGCGGATCAAGATCATTATGGCCCAGACAACGTGAGATCTTTTGTGCTAGAGAAGGGCTGAAATGCCGACGAGGCGCTACACCGGATCGATAGGATACGGCTCCTGGAGCAATCTGTACCGCTGACCTGTAAAAGAGGATTGAGGCCTATCGGGATTATTATCTTCTTGGAGTCCGCTACTTGTTGTCGCATTCCATAAATCCCGTTTGTTAGCCTCGGAAACATCCCGCTTGACACAAACCCATTTTGGAGCATACGTTATTATTGAGAGAAAGGGCTGCGCTATGAAAACTTTTCTAAAGTATGCAATTACTGTTCTTATCGTTCTGTCCTTTGTGCTTGGTATCGCATGGTTTTACGCTTCAGGCGAGCACTTTATCCGAGTGTCACTGATTTGCTATGGCTTCTCGCTCGGCTACCTGGCAGCATGGCTTCATATTGGAGGCCACAAAGGATTTAGAAAGTTTTCGCAATTTATGAAGAATGATTCTGCAGTTTAGGACATCTACAAGTTTTTGCTTCTTCCTGTACCCCACACATATAAGACCTGATATAATTGTGCATGTTACAACCGATATTAAGGTAACCGTCCTTGACCGAACACTATTCTTCTTGCACTGTTTTTCAGTATTATTGAGATGGGCTTCCGCACCCTGTCGTTGGCTTGTCATCGTCATGTTTTTTTGATATATTTAGACACTCAATTTCATACATGACAGATAGAAAGATGTAATAATAGTATGGGCAAAGATTCTCATGCCGACACAATAAGAGGCCTCAAATATGTCTCTCTTTATGAGGCAAGCGGGTATGCTCATGCAGCACGGTCCTATCTATACGGCATCAAGGAAAAAGGTATTCCGTTCACGTGGACCCCAATGGTGGCCGGACAGGCCCTTGGCTTAGGGTATGAAGTTTTCGCTGGAGACGCGATAGGTGATCCTGAGTTGAATCCCTTCTGTAATAAGCCGATTAACTACGACACTGTGATCGTGCACACTGTGCCTGAATACTTTCCTTTTTGGATTAAGCGAGAGCCAAACAAACGCATAATCGGTTATACTGTTTGGGAAACTGATAGCCTTCCTCGTCATTGGCCGGCCCTCCTGAATATGGTCGATCGTCTATTGGTGCCCTGCGGGTGGAACAAGGAAGTATTCAGGCGATGTGGGGTCACGACCCCCATTGATGTGGTCCCTCATGTCTGTGAAGAAACGGAGCCTATCGGTGATGAATCGCCACAGGGGAGAGGACTATCTCCCTTTGTGTTTTATACTATTGGAACCTGGACGGTCAGAAAGTCAATCCGGAATACGATAAGATGCTATCTGGACACCTTTACTGCTCATGACCACACTCTTTTAGTCATAAAGACGTCCAATAGAGATTTTACCAGGAGATTTTTTTTCGGCTGGGCCGGAAGCACGAGGCGTGCTATTTCAAAGCTTCTGCGTGACTACAAGTACCCCGCCGAGATTGTTGTCATCGATGACCAAATAAGCGATGAGAGAATCCGCGGACTGCACAGAAAAGGAGATTGTTACGTATCATTGTGCAGGTCAGAGGGCTGGGGGTTAGGGGCATTTGACGCAGCGGGTTGCGGCAACCCAGTGATTATTACCGGCTTTGGGGGACAACTGGATTATTTGCGGGCTGATTTAGCATTCCTGGTGAATTATACAATGACTCCCGTTATCGATCGTCTCGGGAGAAAATCTTATTCTAAAGATCAGCACTGGGCGGAGCCTGATTTAAAGCACGCTTCATCCTTAATGAGGCAGGTCTTTGAAAAGAGTGATGAGGCGAAGGCAAAAGGGACAATGCTTGGAAAACATATCAGAGAGACCTTCAACAGGCAAACAGTCATTGAGAAAATGCTGCGTGCAATAACAGCAAGGTGAATATGGAGAAGACTATTCCCAACGAATTCCATTTTATCTTTGGTCTGAAAAAACAGACAGAACCGTTCCATTTGTGTCACTACCTCTGCATTGAGTCCTGCTATCAAATCAACAAGCCGGGTGTTATCAATTTCTATTATCATTATGAGCCCCGCGGACCATATTGGGAACTAATAAAAAACCGTATTGAGCCTATAAAAATTGACCTGTCAAATTTTGTCTCGCGATATAGGTACGGGTTCACGAACCGGCTATGCAAAAAATACAGCTATGCGCATCATTCCGACTTTATCAGACTTGATATACTGATTGATAAAGGAGGTGTTTACGCCGATATTGATACCATATTTATCAACAAGATACCGGAATATCTCTTTTCTAAATCATTTGTATTGGGAAAAGAGGATGACATTTGCTGCCAACAAACAAAACATATCAAACCCTCGTTGTGCAACGCCTTCATCATGTCGGGGAAAAAAGCGCCCTTTGCCGTTAAATGGAGAGAGGAGATGGAGAGGGAATTCGACGGTTCCTGGAGCAACCATTCAACTGTACTTCCTCAGAGACTGAGTGAGCAGTATGCGGACCTTATCCATATAGAGCCAAGCCGGACTTTCTATAAACATATGTGGACGCCGGAGGGCATTCATGCTCTTCTAAAGGGATGTAATACGGACACCGCCGGAGTTGTGAGTATGCATCTTTGGAGTCACCTCTGGTGGTCAAAAAAGAGAACTGACTTTTCCGATATTCACAAAGGAGTGCTCACGGAGGAGTATATCCGGGAAGTCGATACGACTTACAACCTGGTTGCAAGGAGGTTTCTGCCGTGATTCTCCGTAAGCGCTTTGGCGATATCTCCTTTTGCGGGCGGATTCAGAATGAAATCACTTGAGATCTCCGTTATTATTCCAACATTTAACCGCCCCGATTTCCTCAAAAAAGCGGTGCAATCGGTCCTGGCACAATCGTGTCCTGTACGCGAAATCATCATCATCGATGATAGCTCCAATGTCGAGTTTCGGGAAAGAATAAAGGATGTGACACGTCTGGGCGCTCATATCTTCCTGCACCGTTTTCCATCGCACAAAGGGGCTTCCGCTGCGAGAAATTTCGGATTGGACATGGCCCAGGGAGATTTTATACTCTTTCTCGATGACGATGATCTCATACATCCTAAATTTTTGGAATCCAACCTATTTTTTTTTGAACAAAATGAGGGAACTGATGTAGTGGTCTGCCTAAGTAAAATCTTCCTCGACCGTAACCTGCCCGACCAACCACCTGAACCCGACCACTGCGTAGAGGTCGGCAAGAATTACCCAGAGGTAACTTACCCATCGAATCCCCCGGACTACCTGAGGTTGGAGCTATTGACCTTCTCCAGCATAATGCTGTTCGCTATCACCGTCAACTCGTGTCTCGTAAGGAAAAAGAGCATAAAGGATACACGCTTCCCCGAAGATTTGACGGCAGGAGAGGACACCTATTTTTGGTTGAGTCTTGCTTTTCAGGGGTGCACGTTCAGGATAAACAAACAATCCCTTGCTTATGTTCGTCTCCATGGCCGCAATAGCCGGCTTAGGGAGGGACATGACCATTCGGTTATCAACTACCTCTATAAGCTGTTGTCAAGCGGGATGCTCCAAAGCAGATATGACAAGCTTATAGTGCATGCCAAGCTTTTCAAAAACCTTTCCAGGATGACGAAACCTAGGGCATTAAGACATTTTTTGTTCACATTGAGGACTCCAGACCTGATCCCGCGATATCTCTATCTTCACTTTAAGAAAGAATCACGGGAAATACGAAATCTTCATGAAAAAATTGATGCCCTCGCGATCAGTTTTCCCACAGATCGTTGTCGCTATAACAGGCCCAGGCTGCTCTATATTACGCCCGCCGTTCCGAAAAGTACCGGCAACGGCGCTTCTATGCGGGCATACAGCGTGCTGAAAGCATTGTCGTCGCAGTACTCGGTTTATTTATTGGTTGTCAGCACCTTTTTCGAGAACAACCCGCCGGGCAGGGATGTCTCGGAAATGTGCCGGGATGTGATCTATTTGGCGCCGGGCCGTGGTATGGATTTTTCGTTGACCACACGGTTGCGCGCACACCAAATTGCACCCAACTTTTTCAGCAGATGTTCCTCGCGCCCCATGGAATGGCTGTATATAACGCCTAAGAGATTGAAAACAGTGGCGCGCATGTTCAGAGGCATACAGTTTGACATTATACATGCGTTCAGGCTCTATATGGCCCCCTATGCATTGCTTTTCAGAGGGAAAGACTTTTCCGGCGTTTGTCAATTGGATTTGGACGACATTGAATCGCTTACAAGGGAGAGATTGAGCGGGCTGTTCGCACTGAACGGCAAAGCCGAAATGTCCGCAAGAATGGCATCCGAGGCCACAAAGTACAAAGACATTGAAAAGAGCGTCCTGACGGGTTTTGATCGGGTTTTTGTCTGTTCGTCTTTAGACAGAGAGAGACTCAGTCAGCAGTATCAGTGCAAAAGGGTCGAGGTCATTCCCAACGTTGTCCAGATCCCTGAAGAAGAGACTAAAGAAAGTAAGAGCACCCCTTTCACTTTTCTTTTTGTAGGATCACTAAGCTATTATCCAAATAGCGAGGGTATTATGTATTTCTGCGAAAGGGTATTGCCCTTGCTTCGCAGGAAGGCCCACTCTGAATTTATCGTTACCATTGTTGGGGAAGGCATCTCCCGGAAAGATGCGAGCAGCTTATCGCGGATTAAAGGAGTAAACCTCATCGGGCGTGTAGGGGATGTTAGTCCTTGCTATAGGAATGCTCACAGTGTGCTTATTCCCATAAGGGCCGGTGGAGGCACACGGGTGAAGGCGCTTGAAGCCTTTGCATACAAAAGACCGGTGGTGTCAACAACGATAGGCGTTGAAGGAATCGATGTGCAGCACGAAAAACATTTGCTGATTGCCGATGCCGAGGAGATGTTCGCGGAGAATTGCTTGAGGATTATGACAGACCGGGCGCTCCGAAAAAGGTTGGCGGATAATGCCTTTCATTTGGTCGCAGAATGCCATAATATGGAACGTCTCAAAGGAGACGATTCTATTTTCTTAAGAAGCTGAAAACGGCCCTAAAGACCGATCTCTCTTGGAGTCTTAACTTTGGGAGAAGCCTTTTTTTCAAATACAGCCCTTCGTTGCCCTCCTTGTTTCCAATTTCTATCCATCGATTCATAGGCTGAATATAGTATTTCAGAAAACCGTCGGTGTTAAAGCCGATTGCTTTTTCATTATTTTCGCACTCAATAGCGAGTCTGCTAACATCCCTTCCCATATTGGCGATATCATAGCCTGCCGAATCCCTGCCGGGATAAAATTGATAGCCCTTGACTGCGAACGGGTCAGGATTTATAAGCTGTCCTGCCAGGTCCCTTGCCCACGTATTGCTCCAATAATGGATCGCATAGGCTCCCTTTTCTCTGCACTGTTTTTTAAGGCCAAGGTAGTTGTCGTTCTTATGTCGCAACATGCACATTTCTTTTTTGTTGCTTGCAAAGGGATAGAGAATATGAGCATTGAGGACACATATGTCCTTTCCGGAATAGTTGTTCAGGACATTCGTTACCATCAATGGCCCGGTCGTCTCAAGTACTCCCCTGTGTAAACTGATTTGCGGGTCCATTCTTTTCATTGTTTCCATTATTTCGAGGAGAAAAGGATGTCCGGGCACAGAAGCCATAAAGGCATTTGAGATGAGCACTTTCTCGTCAAGCCATCTTGCATGTATCCGCGGCTCTTTTCCGATTACGAAACTTCTGTTTAGCAGGAGATCATCCACCGGCCGTAGGCACTCCATGTCGAGATCAATATATAAGCCGCCGTATCGATGGAGCAGAAGGTATCGGACAGCATCTGCTCTCTGGATATTGTAAGAGTAGGAGGTAAAGGTATTGAAGAAGCAGGGGAAGTTCTCGTCAACGAATTGGAGACAATCTTCATCGGTCCACAGGATATGTCGCCATTCAGGGTTAAATTCACTCCAGGTACGGTGAAATTCCTTCCATTCATCCGGTATCTCGCTTGTTTTCCACGTTTGGTGGATTATTTTCGGTATTCCCGGGCGCCCGCTTACTTCAGGTCTCATCCTGTATGCTCCCATAATTTGCCGCACCCTCAACCGGCA
>CAZNTS010000096.1:0-7173 GCA_964576045.1 uncultured Nitrospiraceae bacterium
CATTCTTTCAGGCCACAGCATGAAGAACACGATGCTCAGCACATTTGGCATGGTTGAGGCAGCCTTGCCTATTGCTCTTATAGCCAGTTGGGCGGAAAGGCCGAAGCGTTCCCTGACTTTATGGTAATGGGCTTTCTGAAGGGACCACTTGGCACAGATCCTTTCCTTTCAAGCGGCACAGGAGATGTGGTTACAGGCCTGGTTGTAGGCCTCCATGGTTCTACAAAGCCCCTCACTGTGGTCAGGGGAGGTCCGAAACTTGAGCTTGGTTTTGAGCAGCAGCTCTCTGTTCAACATGCTTCCAGGAAATGTTTGTCAGGCGATCTTACAACAAAAAACGAGTTGAGAAAGGAGCAGGCGCTTCCTCCCCGCCCCAAAGGACGGGATTTCCGCGCCTGAATATCTTGTGAATGTCCCAGAGGAACTCATCAGGCTAATCCTGGGGCGCGAGAAGAAATTTCTGATCGCTACCCACATAAACCCCGAAGGCGACGCCCTTGGTTCGTCCCTGGCCCTTTCAATGGCCATCGAGTCCCTAGGCAAAAAGACTGTGGTGTATGACAGGGATCGCGTGCCGGAATCCTACAAGTTTCTGCCCGGCTATGAGAGATTCACAAGTGCCATCACCGCTTCGAAAATCGAAGGCGCCCCGCTGATCCTGATTGACTGCAACGAGCCTGAAAGGGCGGGTCTCGACAATCTTCCGATATCATATGCCGCTGTCATCGACCACCACGAGACTGGGAAGGATTTCGGCGACATCAGGTGGATAGAGCCGGACGCCCCAGCGGCGGGCCTGATGGTTTTCCATCTGATCAGGAACCTTGGTGTGAGTATTACAAATGATATGGCGACTAACCTCTATACAGCCCTTGCCATCGACACGGGGACCTTTAGATACAGCAATGTGACATCAGGTGTGCTCCGGGCTGCCGCCGATCTGGTGGAGGCAGGCGCTGACCCTGTTGCTGTGGCGGGCGGATTATATGAGACATGGTCGGAGGGGAGGTTCAGGCTGCTAACATGGGTACTAAATACCCTTGATATTGATGACAGGACTGCGATAATTGTAGCGCGCAGGGAAATGTTCTCCAAGACAGGTACGTCGGGTGAAGACACCGAAAACTTTGCGAACTTCCCGAGGATGATGAAGGACGTTGATGTCTCCGCATTTTTTAGGGAAACGGAGGACGGCTGGAAGGTCAGTCTACGTTCTAGGGGCAAATTTAACGTGGCACGCGTGGCAGCCCGGTTCAAGGGAGGGGGACACAGGAATGCCGCGGGGTACCGTGTAAGTAGCGATCTCGAAAAGGCGAAGAAAGCGCTTCGAGAGGCGATTGCGGATTATGCGTGAAGGACCAGACACTCGTCTTCCATCAGAATAAAAGTGTCTCCAAGCCCCATTTTACGATGAACGGCGTAATCAACCTTAACAAACCAAAAGGCATCACCTCTCATAAGGCCGTTGAAAAGGTCAGGAGGGCGCTGGGAGCCAAGAAGGCGGGTCATGCCGGAACCCTTGACCCCCTTGCGACAGGTGTCCTTCTTGTTTGCGTGGGTGAGGCGACGAAGGTGGGACGATTTCTTTCGGACCTGGATAAGGAATACATTGCAACGGTCAAACTGGGTGAAAAGACGGACACCTTCGATTCGGAAGGAGAGGTGATAGAGAAGTCCGAAAGGTTTTCATGTGAGGAAGAGGACATTGAAAGAATCCTCCCTGGGTTTCTTGGCACCATAGAACAGGTTCCTCCCATGTTTTCTGCCGTGAAAATGGGCGGTAAGCCTTTGTATAAACTTGCTAGGAAGGGGATAACAGTGGAGAGGCAGAAGAGGCCTGTCACTGTCCATGAGATCGAAATCACCAGTTTTGCTTTCCCGCTTTTCGAATTGAGGGTCGTATGCTCCAAGGGGACATATATCCGATCCCTCTGCAATGATATCGGAGAGGCCGTGGGCACAGGCGCTCACCTGACAGGGCTGACCAGGACGCGGATTGGAGATTTTCGTATAGAGTACTCCGTTGCTGTGAGCGATACTAGTGATATTGGTAAAGCAGAAGAGAATACAGGAGGTCCGGTTTGCGTTGGGAAGATGGCTATGATAAGTATAGATGATGCACTCCGGCACCTCAGATGTGTCACGTTGGCAGAAAGAGAGTTCCGCATGGCGAAAAACGGGTTACAGCCTGAATGCCCTGACCGATCCTTCTTGCCCAACGAATACGTGAGGCTCAAAAGTCCGTCAGAGAGACTTTTTGCAATTGGCATGGTTTCACGGGGCTCTATAAAAATAGAGAGGGTGCTTCATATCTAGGAAGGGCGCCGGGAACTGTCGGTATTTTGATGTCGAGGTGACAGACGACTATCTGTGATTATTGCAATTGTTAATCTTTGAACCGCTGTTTCCCTATACCATAATGGACTGGGACACTTATCCATGGCAGGACTGCAGTATATAATGTCTGTCACCATATAACAAGTTGGGCTACGACGCCTTCGCTCTTCCCGGATTACCCTGTAACAGAGTCTGTGCATTCCAACCTGACTGAACTTCCTCTTTTCTCAGGCAAGACGCAAGATGTGGTTACTGGCGAGATCAAAGATCTCCATAGTTCTGAGAAGAACTGTCTGCCCCCGAGGATGCGAAAAGCTTTGTTGTCAGAGTGGGCAACACAAAGGTTCTCACCGGACGTTTGTCGAGCAGTATCGCATAAAAAAGATGATGAGCACCTGGAAAATTATTGTGATATTGTATAATTTTTCATCATGCCGCTAAACTTATCTATTTCTTGTAACAATCAGACGGAAAAAGGTCGAACATATTAAAGCATTATTTTAAGATTTATTTTGAACCTTGTGATTTTAATAAAAAATACTTGACAAGTTTCGCGTTTTCTGGTATTCATTAAGCTGATGTTTGGCTCTAAAGGTATTATAGGACTTGACGTCGGGTCAAGTTATCTGAAGGCTGTTCAACTGAGAGAGACCCGCTCGGGCTACGAGCTGGAGCTCTTCGAGATGCTGCCCATTTCCCCTGAGCTGATCGTTGAGGGCTCCATTATTGACGCGATTAGGCTCACCGAATCGCTGAGAGAACTCATAAGAAAGGCAAAGATCAAGGCGAAGGACACGGTCATTGCCATCTCTGGCCACTCCTCGGTCATTATCAAGAGGATTTCACTGCCCGAGATGTCCGAAGAGGAACTCAGCGAGTCGATCAAGTTCGAAGCAGAGCAATATGTCCCTTTCGATATAGAGGATGTGAATCTTGATTTTCAGATCCTGGGGCCTAAAGAAGAACCAGGACAGATGGATGTCATTTTGGTTGCGGTCAAAAAAGATGTGATAAACGACTATGTCTCTGTGGTTAAAGAGGCAGGGCTCAATACAGTAATCGTGGACGTGGACGCTTTTGCCCTCGAAAACATGTACGGCATAAATTACGAGGTCGAAGCCGGGAGGAACGTGGCCCTTGTAAATATAGGCGCTAGCACCATGAATATGAATATAGTTCGAGGGGGCATATCTGTGTTCACCAGAGACAGCTCCATTGGGAGCAACTTCCATTCCGACGCCCTCCAGAAAGAGTTCAACATCACTTATGAAGAAGCTGAGCGGTTGAAACGGGGCGAGCCCCTGGAAAAGGTGAAGCCGGAGGACGCTGCCATGTTGATAACGAGCGCATCCAATGAGATATTCAGCGAAGTCTCGAGGTCCTTGGACTACTTCAGAAGTGCGGCTACCCATGCAGAGGTTCAGGAGCTGATACTCAGCGGCGGGTGTGCCCTGATAAGAGATTTCGGACGGCTGCTCTCGGAGAAGATCGGGATAGAGGTCAGACAGGCGGAGCCTTTCAAGAATATCCTGATCCCCAAGAAGTTTGAAACGTCTAACATCGAAGAGGTGGCGCCCATCGCTGCGGTTGCCGTAGGCCTGTCCATCCGGAGGCCTGGGGACAGATGATAAGAGTCAATCTTCTAGCGATAAAACGGAAGAAAAAGGCGAAACCGCTCCCGGCGCTTGTCATATCCGTGACCCTCGTGACCGTTCTTACTTTATGCGTTCTTGCCTACCTTGTCTTTTATTTCAATATGAAACTTCAGGCTACGAGAAATAACATCGCGATGAACAAGAAAAAAATCGAGGAACTGAAGGATAAGATCAAGGAAGTCGAAAGCTTCGAGAAACTGAACAAGACTATCGACGAGAGAAACAAGATCATTGAGCAGCTCAGGAAAAACCAGAATTTGCCGGTTATGATGCTGGATGAGCTGAGCAGGAATCTTCCCAACGGCGTATGGCTCACTACTATGGGTGCTACGGGTGGCGGGGGGAACTTGGACGGTGTTGCATTCACTAACGCCGATGTCGTGGCGTATGTCGAAAACCTGAAGGGTTCAAAGTTGCTAACGGATATCTACCTGCAGGAGTCAAAGCAGGCGGAGATGGAGAAGATACCTGTGTATCAGTTCAAGCTGACATTTAAGGTGGCTGGTTAGGATGGATCTGAAACTGAAGCTCGACATCGGGCATTTACCGGCGGCGGCAAAGATAGCTCTGTCCTTTGTTCCCGCCGCTGTGATCTCCCTTCTCGTTGTCGTTATCCTGATACTTCCGAAAAATAAAGAGATCAAGATGCTCAGGGCCGAGATTACGGAACAGGAGAACGAGATCGCAGTTGACCAGGTGAAGGCGTCCAGGCTTGCCACGCTCAAGGTGGAGAATGAGAAACTGAAAAAGCGTCTGGACGAACTTAAACTCCAGTTGCCCGAGGAAAAAGAGATAACAAGTCTTTTGAAGCAGGTATCCGACTTGGGGATAAAGGCGGGGCTGAAGATCTTTTCCTGGAAGCCTGAACCGAAGAAGGACCATCCGAGCGGCATCATCTACGAAATTCCAGTGGCTGTGGAACTTTCGGGAGGGTACCATAACCTAGGTATTTTCTTCAGCAGTCTTACGAAACTGAACAGGATTGTGAATATATCCGATATAAAGATAAGCGATGCGAAGCCGCAGAGGAATGACGCAATACTGAAGATCGTATTTAAGGCCACAACTTTCTCCGCGGTGCCCGAGAAAGAGGCAAAGGCTGCTGAGCCTCAGACAAAGGGTAAAGATAAATGAGAAGGATCATAACGGCACTGGTCATAATCATGATTGCTTTTGCTGCGTGCAAGGGGAAACCTAACCCTCGGGCTGGGCAACAGCAGGCCCAGCAAGTTCAGCCCGCTGAAGCCGGGAAAAAGGCAGAGGGTGCGGTGACGCCGTCTGAGGAGAAGAAGGCAGAGGGCGATGTGTACGCATATGATCCTAAAGGCAGAAGGGATCCTTTCCTATCGATCATAGAAGCCTCGAAACTTGAGAAAGAAGGAGAGAAAAAGAAGAAGGGTCTCAAGCCTTCCGAAACTTATGATGTCGCTGACATAAAGGTGATTGCTATTGCAACGGACAAGAACAAATATTATGCGATGATACAACTGCCGGACAAGAAATACTTTACAATACGTGAGGGTATGACCTTAGGCCTTTACGGAGGCAGGGTGATCAAGATCGGGCCTAATGATGTGGTGGTGAGAGAAATGGTCAGGAATTATAAAGGAGAAATACAGCCCAAGGATGTTATATTGAGACTCCGTAAGGAGGAGGGAGAATGAGAAACAAGATGACAAACGTCAGTGCATTTATCGTTTTAACGGTTTTCTTGTGTTGCGTGGCCGCATATGCGAGTCCCGAGAGGAGAGGATCTCCTGCCGAGTTGACCGCTATTACGGGGCTGAGCGCCACAGAAGACAGTGTCGAAATCAAGGGCGACCGGCCGTTTATTTACACCATTTATAAGCCGTCAGATCCTTACAGGATCCTTGTTGAAATTCCCGACGCAGACATCAGCAGCTTCAGGGATGTTATACGTCCGAAGAATTCCGCCATCACAGAGATCACCCCGTCTCAGGTAGACGCTCCCAAGCCTGTCGCAAAGATAGAAGTGCTCCTCCAGTCTCCCGCCGAAATCGATTCCCAGTACCATAATAACATTCTGGTCCTGAAGGTAAATAATGTGGATGCGGATTCGCGGGCAAGCAGCAACGCGGGGGCAGGTGTGCAGGTTGCCGAGGCGAAGGAGACGCCGGAAACCGGGACAGGGAGCCCGGAAAACGCACCTCAGACGGCTCAGACTGGGGAGGAAGCCGGATCAATGCCGAAGGCCACAGAGATTAAGAACATCAATTTTGACCGTGGCCCCGGGATTGTAAAAATAGTCATACAGGGCAACGGTTCCATGAGCCCGAGCGTATTCACTCTGAAAAACAGGATTGTGGTGGATGTGCCGGATGTGGTGATGAAGACGGCGGTGCCTTCCACAGTGATGTCCCCAGTGAAGGGGATGAGAGTTGGAAAACACAATGAAAAGACGCGGCTTGTGGTGGACCTCAACGAATTACGGGACTTCGATGTTTTATCAGTGAAAGACACCATTGTGATTGCCATAAAGGCTGCCGAGAGTACGGGAGTTGTAAAGAACGAGACTCCCTCCGGACCCGATGCGCAGATGGATGAACTACGGAAGATGCGGGAACAGAAAGAATCTGTCCCTGAGGAGAAGGCCGAAGATAAGACGATCCCGAAGGAGTCGGAGACCCTGACGGAAGGGAAATATAGTGGTGCCAAGATATCCCTCGATTTCCAAGATTCGGACATAGTGCCGATATTCAGACTTCTGTCCGACATAAGCGGATACAACATAGTGGTGAACCCGGAGGTCAAAGGCAAGCTGACCATGAAACTGATCAATGTGCCGTGGGATCAGGCCCTTGACCTGATACTGAAGACCTTTGCGCTTGGCAAGAGCGTGGAGGGAAACATCATAAGGATAGCTCCCCTCTCGGTCTTTGCGAAGGAGAATGACGATAGGGCAAAGATGCGGGAGGCTCAGGTTAAGGCGGAACCCGTAGAGACGAGGTTCTTCAGAGTCAGTTATGCGGAGGTAAAGGATGTTGATAAGGCAATCAAGGACGCTAAGATTCTCAGTCCAAGGGGAAGCACAAGTGTCGATGCGAGGACCCGATCTGTTGTCGTAAAGGACGGGGTGTCCGTCTTCCCGCTGATCGAAAGCCTCCTTCAGAACTTGGACAAGCCGACTCCACAGGTGATGATAGAGGGAAGGATTGTCGAG
>CAZNTS010000097.1:0-2858 GCA_964576045.1 uncultured Nitrospiraceae bacterium
CCATCTTCAGCAGATGCACGTAATCGAAGTTTATATAATCAAGGTTCTCCGGCCTATTAGAAAGCCCATTGGTAACCACCCTTCCGCTTCTGTCCCTCCACACAAGGTTCGGGATGCTTTCAAAACCGGTTCCCGACCGTATCGCCTCCATCAGCATCCTCAGGGGCTCTTCTGCAGAGTCTCCGAGAATGACAAAATCCACAAAAGGACAGTCCTCCATGATTTCTTCATGATAATATGTGGCAGAGAGCCCTCCGAGGATGACTGGCTTCCCTGGATGGAGTTCCTTAACCATTTTCGCAACGCTCAGGCTTCCGTCAACATGAGGTAACCAGTGAAGATCGATGCCAAAGGCCACCGGGTCCAACTTCCGGATAAAACTCTCAGGATTGAAAGAACGAGACCTCAGCATCTTCATTGCAAGGTTTACGATCCTAACCCGTATTCCGTGACGATAAAGATACTCGGACATCGTAAGAAAACCGATCGGGTAGATCTCAAATACAGAAGAGGCCGGGATCACATCGCTTATGGGTCCGTAAAAACCCGGGTGCTCCCTGAACTTGAACACTGTGGGCGGATGAAGGAGGATCAGGTCCGGCCTATTCACGATGCATCATCACGATGGCTGTACCGCCTGCTAACTGCGCGAAACATTTCCGGATCCTCATTGCAGAAACGACCTGCCCCGTCCCTCATTTTCATAGATTTCAGTACACCCTAAGCACCTATAAAGAAATAGTATAACGAAAAAAGATTCCCCTTGTCGATTGTCGGCCAAGTAAACGGCAGCCACAGCACGTCTATAGATTAAGCTCCTTCACCAGCTTACCTCCCACCTCCCTCAGGGCACCCTCTCCTCTTATCTCATTCATAGAAAAGGGCAGGACAGCCACCGGCAATCCGTCCGCCACCCATGCGAGCTCCTTAAGGTATGACTCCTGCGTTTTTCGCAACATCTCGAAGGCCCCAGAACCATTGGGGCTAATGACCCTGTTGATAACCATTCCCCGGAGAACAATACCGTATTCCTTCAGTGTCTCCAGAACCCTCCTGACCTGTCTTACCACGAGGGCCTCGGGGTTTGCAACAATGATGAACGCTACTTTTGTGTGGACAAACGTCGAGATCCTCTCGGACGCGCCGATCCATTCGTCCATAATCTGTACGATCGACCTTCTGCCAGTGATCTTCTTGCCAAGTCTGTCCAGTCCCTCGAAGACCCTCGAACCGGCTCTGAGATGTGTCCTGATATAGACAGGCATGTTGAGTAGGTTAAGCGTCTCACCCGCGGGGGCGGTGTCCCAGATAATGCGATCGTATGCACAACCCTCTGCCAGGTCCACTACAAGATCAAGCATGGTTTCTTCCCTCAAGGAGGGGGCAGAGCCTATGTAATCGAGAAGCTGATGACGCGACTCGCCATCCAGTCCTTTAACATCAATCAGATGCGAGAGTATCTCGTAAAAATCGGGACCGAATTTCTTCTTCCATTTCTCTACGATAGCTTCTTTACTTATTTCAACAGCGTCGAGGCCTTCGGCAACCGTTATGATAGCGCCCCCAATGGGCTCCTCAAAGATGTCCGATAGTGACGGGGTCGCATCCGAAGAGACGATCAGAGTCCTGTATCCAAATGCCGCAAGTTGCATAGCAACGGCAGCCGAAAAGGTAGTCTTGCCGACTCCGCCTTTGCCTCCGAACATGATTATCGGCCTGCAGGAAACATCCCTCGCCATTGTTAAGATTTTACATTAGACAGTCAGTAAAAGCCATTGAAGGGTCTACATGGCAAATGCAAGCAGCCGCAACTCATTGAAGTAGCTTTACTCCATGGCGTCATGATCAGGATGTGAAATGACCATCTCTTCCTGACTCTCGAAGATGTCCTGTGCCAATGATGTCTTTATATATTTCCGCAAGACTTCGATCTCATGTTGCCCGACACCCTTAAACTCGATAGCCATGCCCGGTGGATATTTAAAAATACTGCTGAAAAGCCCTTTCGTGTAAACAACAGTACCCTCGAGGTGAAGCGGAATTCCGTTATGGAGGTTCATGGTCACTTCCACATGAGATCCAACGGGAAAAGAATCCCTTTTCCTGATGTACTTTCCCCCTCGGCGAGTGTCTCACCATAAAGCTCATAAGATGACCCTCCAAAGACGACTTGAACTTTCGTGTAAAAAGGTATCCTCATATGTTTCCTTTTCGTTCTCAGTGATGAAAAAATATATTCCTGTAATATCTCATGCAACTTATCTATTTTGACCGGTTTCGACATAAAAGCAGAACATCCCAGTTCCCTGCATTTCTCCATAGTCGTAGGGCTCGAGTCCTGTGAAACCATGATCACGGGTATATGAGAGGTCTGCTTGTCCCTTTTGACGGAACTCAACACGGCATTACCACCGATCCCGTCCATAACTATATCCAGCATCACAAGATCTGGCTCTGTAAGCTGTAAGAAGCTTTAATACTTCAAGCCCGCTCTCGGCCGGGATAACAGTAAAGCCTATTCTCTTCAGAATAATCCCCATGTACATTAGAAAAGTTTAGCTGTCGTCAGCGATGATAATCTTCTTCTTCCTAAACTCCATGGTCCCTCCCTCGCGTATTTACCGTTTGCTTACATATTACATATATTTTATGTGAAGTTAGGTAAATCGCCGAGAAAGGGTATTTCAGGGGTATAGGGCTTTCACTCCTAAAGAAATCTTGAGATTCCTGAGTTTTCAGAAGCTAAATCGGCTAACGGTTTGAAGTAGAAAAGAAATCATGATTGTAGGATCTGGATCGAAGTGTTTTTTTGACAGGCGAGAAGATTCCTGAGTTTGAAATCCTCTATCATAGGGGAA
>CAZNTS010000098.1:0-2538 GCA_964576045.1 uncultured Nitrospiraceae bacterium
TGCATGTTCCGCGCCCCGATCTGAAGAATATCGGCATATTCCCCCACGAGTTCCACGTC
Source organism: uncultured Nitrospiraceae bacterium (assembly GCA_964576045.1). Classification (GTDB taxonomy): domain Bacteria; phylum Nitrospirota; class Thermodesulfovibrionia; order Thermodesulfovibrionales; family UBA9159; genus CAZNTS01. Next base: position 60 of record CAZNTS010000098.1, read on the forward strand.
TTCAGGGTTGATCACTTCTGTGACAAACGGAAGACCTGATTCCTTTTTTGCCTTGGAAAGAAGCTTGAGTCCCTCCTCTTCCAATCCCTGGAAGGCATAAGGTGAAGTCCTCGGCTTAAAGGCACCGCCTCTTAGCACCTTCGCCCCTGATTTTTTCACACGCATAGCCGTTTCTACGATCTGTTTTTCAGTCTCGACCGAGCATGGTCCCGCGATCACCCCGAAATTTTCGCCTCCGAATGAAGCGTCGCCGACCTGCACTACAGTTGGTTCTCTACGGATCTCCTTGCTTGCGAGCTTATAAGGCTGGAGAATGGGAACCAGTTTTTCGACACATGGGATGGCCTCCAACGCATAAAGGAGGTGTTTGGCTCTGTCGTCTCCCACAGCGCCGATAACAGTCCTCTCTACACCGAAAATGGCATGGGCTTTGAATCCCAGCTCCTTGACCTTCTTGATGACAGACTCAACCGTCTTTCTCTTGCACCCCTTTTTTAGAACGATAATCATGTTTCCTCCTTCCGAAAAAAAACCACAGGCTTAATACCGCCTGTGGTTGCTGTCATTTTTTTTCTACGCAGATCAAAAAGCCGGCGGCACCTCCTGAGAAACAGACCGGAAGAAACGATTAAATCGGGCAAAAAGGAGCATGCCGATGGACAACGATCTGTTTCGCATGGATGTACTTTAATACCTTGTCTCGACTTATGTCAATGCAATTGTGTTGCTGAGCCTTGGGCTAGGCAAGAAGACGTCCTTCATCGGCATTGATGGGTCGCACGCAATCCGCTTAATTTACAAGGTGTTATTTGATGTCAAAAGTTGTAACGTGTTATAGTAAAACCATTATAAGAATATCTACGTACCTATATTGGACGTTTGTGAGGAGGTGTGGGATAGTGCTCATCGTTCAAAAATACGGCGGTACTTCAGTTGCCAATGTGGAGAGGATCAAGGCTGTCGCAGAGCGTGTGGTCGCTTCCGCCAAAGCCGGCAACAAGGTTGTAGTAGTTGTATCCGCTATGGCGGGGGAGACCGACAAACTTATCGGCTTTGCCCATCAGATATCTCCGGCTCCGAGCGAAAGGGAGATGGACCTGCTTTTGTCGTCCGGGGAACGGGTCACAAGTGCTCTCACCGCTATTGCCATAGAAGCATTGGGGCACAAGGCAATGGCTTTCACAGGGAGGCAGATGGGAATCATCACGGATACCGTCCATACGAAGGCGCGGATAGAGAAGATAACCGGTGAGAGGGCCAAGAGAGTGATCGATGAAGGATATATAGTTGTTGTCGCGGGATTCCAGGGAATCACTGAGGGAAATGATGATGTCACCACCCTCGGAAGAGGAGGCTCCGACCTGTCAGCTGTCGCTATCGCCTCATCACTTGATGCCGATCTTTGCGAGATCTATACTGATGTGGACGGCGTGTATACGACTGACCCCAACATTGTACCGGAGGCAAGGAAGCTGGACAAGATCTCCTACGAGGAGATGCTTGAGCTTGCGAGTCTTGGGGCAAAGGTGCTCCAGACCCGGTCTGTGGAATTTGCGATGAAATATGACGTGCCCGTGGTGGTGAGGTCAAGCTTCAACAACAATCCCGGCACACTTGTTACGAAGGAGGATGAGGAGATGGAAAAGGTGGTTGTATCTGGAGTCGCGTACGATAAGAACCAGGCTAAGATTACGGTGGTGGGAGTGCCTGACAAGCCGGGGATCGCAGCCAAGGTCTTTAAGGATATTGCAGGGGCAAATATAGTCGTCGACATGATAGTCCAGAATGTGAGCAGCGATGGGAAGGCGACCGATATCTCTTTCACAGTGGCGAGGACAGACGGCAAGAAGGCGACAAAGTTAACAGAGGAAATATCAAAGGAGCTTGGTGCGAAGGGAGTAGCTGTAAAAGAAGACATAGCGAAGATATCCGTCGTCGGTGTGGGGATGAGAACTCACTCGGGCGTTGCGGCCAAGATGTTCGAGACCCTCGCGAAGCACGGGATAAACATTATGATGATCAGTACCTCAGAGGTTAAGGTATCGTGCATCATCAGCGCTAAGTATACTGAACTCGCCGTCAGGGTACTACACGACGCTTTCGAGCTGGCAAAGGTTTAGCATATCTCGTGAATATAATTTCTCTTTCAGAAAGATTTGCATTAACGATTTTAGACAGTCCGAATGGCAAGGATGGCGATTTGTTGTACTGCTACATTCGCGGCTGGTTAATCAAACTCAGGCAAATCTTGCTTCAAGAGGAGCGACATTAGAGGTATGATTATATGATCATAAGAAACGCCGGCAGAAAAGTTGAGATTTATGACACGACCTTGAGGGACGGAGCTCAAACAGAGGACGTCTCGTTTTCGCTTGAGGATAAACTTCGCATAGCAGAGAAGCTCGACGAACTGGGAGTCCATTACATTGAAGGTGGATGGCCCGGTTCTAACCCGAAGGACGTCGAATTCTTCAAAAGG
>CAZNTS010000099.1:0-8250 GCA_964576045.1 uncultured Nitrospiraceae bacterium
TTAAATAAGCTTGTATTTGACTAAGATATTTGATTAAGCTAAGCAAGAAAATGAATTTGATGGTCGATATTGCCAAATTAGTTTACCTTATTTTCATTTTTCCCTTTTGCCTATTTATCCCCGGTTATCTGATCTCGAGAAAAAGCAACCTTCCGGACGTTATCAGGATGGTTAATTTTATAAGTCTTTCAATATTCATAATCTTTCTCGTATCCTTTGTTTTTTATATTTTCGAGTTTGAAGCCATTGTCTATGTTATCTTTTCCCTTGCTCTTGTGGTCGCAGCGGTATGGAAACGAAAGGGGCTATCGGATTTTCTTGGCTCGCAGCCGATCAAAAGTGTGGTTACCTGTTACGGTATCTTCGTCCTGTGGGTTTTCCTACTATCAACGTTCATAAAGCATTACTCCGGAGGCGGGTGGTTTGGTGACTGGGATGAGCACTATCAGAGAACTCTTTTCTTCAAAGACCTTTACCCTCTTGATACTGTATTTACTGGTGGCTGGTTGCTTACTGCGCGTCCTCCCCTTTACAATGTAGTCGCTTCTTTTTTTCTGAACCATCTCGGAAATCAATTTTATTATTATCAAGCTACAAGTGTCTTTCTCAATACGCTTGTTTTCTTTGGCGCCTATGCTGCCTTTGCTGTGTATAGGAAAGAAAGAGGATCCGATTTATCAGCGGGCCTGCCCGTATTGGTGTTATTCCTCGCCCTTAATCCATCAGTACTCGTGAATGTGACCTACTCGTGGACCCGGGCCCTCACGAACTTTTTTGTACTCTACTCTCTCACCTTATTTTACCTATCGGCAAGGAACAATGATAATTTATTGCGGAGGCTCTCATACTTTAACATCGGGGTGGCTGTTCTTACCCATTACTCGGCTGTCCCCTATCTTGTGGGACTCATGCTACTTGACGTTTATTTTGTGGCAAGGGGCCGACTAACCATCAAAAGTGTGTTGGTAAACGTCGGGATATTCCTCGCGGTGATTTCCCCTTGGTTCCTATTTGCTCTTTACCATTACGGTCCCAGCATTACTTTCGGGTCAAATTCCACCGTATTAGACTCCTCTGGTCTGGGAACATGGGAGAACTTGTTGAAAATATGGAACAATATAATAAGCACCTTTATCCCTCATTTCCTGAGAAAAGTGCCCGATTTATATCGGCAGAAATATCTGCTGGGCCATATTAGAGATTACGCTTTCCTAGTCTATCAAGTGAACTTCCTATTTATGATCGGTTCTGTGGGATGGTTGATTGTCTTAATCAGTTCTGTCAAAGGCTCTGCCTTAACATTAATGAGCGGAGAGAGAGAAAAATTGCTTCTTCTCTGGTCTTTTTTTCTTTTGGTAATCTTAGCGGGTGTTGCAGTACATGGAAGTTATGATCCTTTCGGTGTGGGACACATCTGCCTCCAACCCTTGGCCATTCTTTGCATAGTCTACTTAGCGGCTAATTTCAAGGGATACAACAAATATGTTAAAGCCTTTCTTTGCGGTGGACTTTTCATCGACCTGTTGTTTGGGGTTTTGCTTCATTTCTGGATGCAACATTACAGTTTTAACGATTTTGTCGAAATTAATAGATACGGGCTTGTGTTTGGAGAAAACATCACAAGTGATATTATTTATAAAGCGAAGAAAGGCTATGTTTTTATTGCTGACCTAAGCTACAGTACTTCTATCACGGTGTTAATAATGACTATTTTAATTGCTTTGCTTATCTACTTGGTAAGGTGCCATCAAGACAGGAATGAAACCAATAAAAGCATCTGAAGTCAGTCCATTAAGGCAATGAATTTTCTAAGATATTCAGTGAGACATCCTTCTGTTTTTTGGCGCGGGACTTTCAGTCGCAGTTTCCGAGGTACGAGCGGAAGAAAGCGCGTAAGGACACTCGGGCAGGCCATTAGAGGAGCGGACTTCATACGAAAGCTGGAAAAGTGACCCTGGGTTGCCGAAGTGATTGCAACTATAGAAAAATGTTTGTCTCCCCTCTAATAGGAAATTACGGAATAGTTCGGACAAGCGTTCCGATTTAGTTCGGACACCCCATTCTGAAACAGTTCGGACGGGCATTCCGGAGTATTTCGGACAGATGCTTATAGCTATAAGACAGATTTCTGCCAGTAATATACATCCACTGTTTGCGGTTTTCACCCCGACAAAGAAAAAGTTATCAAAAAGCGAAACTGTTGCAGATTATCGGTTGAAATCTCCGCTCGACTGAAAAGACCATAGGAAATTTCTTGCACATAAGGCTTGGCTTTGGGAACAAGAGCAGGGGGAGCCTCTCGGCTTCCCCTTGCTCGGGCTGTATGTACCGCAGCAGTATATGTTGGCTATAGTGTGGGCGATGTAATAACACAAGACCATGACCCGACTTCGCCCCACCCCGGGCTGCCATAGATGCCTGCGGCCTCAAAATTGAATAGTTTTATTGAGCCAATGTAGACGAGAGATACGACACCATCTCCACCGGACTTATAACCGAGATAAACGGGTGGTGTGGACCATATTGCTGGTGGTGCGGTCATCAGGTGGGCAGTCTGAACGGCGCCTGCAAGGTCTGAACAATAGGTGTCCCAGTACAATATTATCGAATATGCGGTGTCGTTCACAACGGCTGCTGGATAGGTCGCTGTATACGGCTCTTTAACCCCATCGACATAGTACACTGCCTTACAAATGTAATTGTTACAGGGTAGCGGAGTTGCTATGGCCGCCGAAGATAAACATAACAAGGCAGCGATTAGAACTATCAATGTGGCGTAGATCTTTCTTCTCTGTTTCATGATATTCACCCTCCTCTCTGTCTGACTGCTTTTTTGTGTGGTATATTCTGAAAAAAAACAGCAACCCTATCACGAAATATTAATGCCCGATCTCCACCTCCTTTTCTGAGGGGCGTCGGTTAATGGCTCTCGATACACTAGTGGATAACGGATGAGACACATGGTTTACGCGGTGGTTTTGTGAAAGCGCCGGGTTGTCGGCGTTAAGTTGATGTTTCTTCGATACTCAAGACTTGGCGGCACCCCACCTGCCCCTCCGTTACGATTCCACCGTGTAAGCGCGACATATCTGCCAGATTCGCCTTGCGATCATAGTTGGTCGCTCCGTGCCGTTAGGATTAGCGGTGAACTCAACGAATATCTCACGCTCCTAGCACCAATTATCTTTTCCCACATTTGATAGAACGCTATCAAATTATTATTATCATGTCAGGAAAAATACTCAATTAGGTCAATTAGGTTGGAACATAAGCGGAAAAGCCTAAGGGAAAAAATCCCATTTGCGATTGAGCATTGCGCGTGTGGCAAAAAAATATACAGTGTGCTCTTCTGTAAGAACATCTACTAAATACTGGATTCACACCGTCACGCCGTTCTATAGAAAAAAAAAGCTTTGGCACTTAATCATCGAATGACGTATCCCCTGCAAACTAACGCACCCAACCAGATAACGAAGGTTTATTTCCATCACAAAGATAAAGATAGATCGCTCATATTTTGGTGGGCCGGTATACGATAAGTCAGTTCAGGCTTCTCTGCTTTCTTGTTCGCCATACATCTTGAACCTGTATCCTATACCTGGTTCATTGATGAGGAATTTGGGCCGCGCGGGGTCGGCTTCCAGCTTATGACGAAGCTGAGTCATATAAACTCTCAGATACTGGGTCTGCTGCTCATAGGGTGGTCCCCATGCCTCCTTCAGGAGTTGCCTGTGGGTGATAACCTTTCCAGCATTTTGGATTAATACAGCAAGCAACTTATATTCAATAGGAGTCAGATGTATTTCCTTCCCGGCCAAAAACACCTGACGTTTGGGAAGGTCCACCTTCAGATCATCGACTACAAAAACTGACTGTCCTGTTTTTTTCATGGTTTGGTGTCGCATTGCCACTCTAATGCGTGCAAGCAGTTCTCCAGCACCGAACGGCTTGGTCAAGTAATCATCCGCTCCAGCATCCAGTGCGTTCACCTTATCCATTTCCTGTTCCCTAGCCGAAATTACGATAATGGGTGTTTCACACCATTCCCTTACCCTTCGGGTAACAATTAGGCCGTCAATATCAGGAAGCCCAAGATCCAGCAGAATCACATCAGGGTTCCGTACCGCAGTCTCGTTAAGACCCTCTTCCCCTGTGACCGCCTCTGTGACCTTGTATCCGTGGCCTTGGAGAATTACCCTGAGGAAACGTCGCATTTGGGACTCGTCTTCGATAAGAAGGATATGTCCTTTTTCATCAGCCATTTCGCATTTCCGCTTCCTTTTCCACATCAGGCATCGGAGCCTTGCCTATGAGAGGCAGTGTAAACCAGAAGATTGTGCCACCTCCCGGTCTGTTTTCTGCCCATATACGTCCCTCATGGGCATTGACAATGGCGCGACAGATAGTCAATCCCAGTCCTATGCCGCCACCTGTGGCGACTCCACGCACAAATTTCTCAAAGATCTTTTCTTCTTCGCCTTTTTTTATTCCAGGCCCCCGGTCGGCAACCTCAACGATAACCGAGTCTTTCCGTTTGCCAGCCGTTATATCGATGGGCGTATCCGCCGGGGTGTATTTCACAGCATTATCCAGCAAGTTCATAAGCACCTGCTCTATTAAGAGAGGATCGAAAGGGACCAATGGGAGGTCAGCCGGAATACTGACGTTCACTGTACGACCAGCGATCTTATCTGAGAGACGATTCAGCACAACCCCGACTATCTCTTCAATCGACTGCCACTCTTTTCTTGCTATCATGGCTCTGGTTTCCAGGCGCGTCATGTCGAGGATATTACGGATGATCTCGTTAAGATGGACCGCCTCCTCATGGATCGTTTTCACTAACTCCTGTTTGCCCTGCTGGTCAAGAGAGATATCCTGCTGCAGAAGCGCTGTTGCCGCCCCGGTAATCGCCGCCAGGGGAGTGCGAAGGTCATGAGACACAGAACTGAGAAGCGTATTTCTAAGAGTCTCGGTTTCAGCCTTCAAAAGCGCCTGCTGGGCCTCTTGCCCTAGAAGAGAACGATCAATCGCCATGGCGATCTGGTTAGCAAAGCTTTCCAAGAGATGAATCTGTTCCTGATCAAGTAAGTCATCTGGATGACCCGGCATAACACCAATGACACCAACTGCTCTTGGTCCAGCGACGAGAGGTAGGTATAACGCCTTCGCACCGGAAAGCGTATCCGTGCTGCGTCCCGCCTTTTGTCGGTGTTTAAAGGTCCACTGGGCCACGCCCATTTCTTTTTGATCGAGGGCAAAAGTAACCGGACCTGTAACTGGTGTTGTTAATTGCCCCCTTTCATCAGGTACGAGAATGACGGCACGAGTTGAGAAAACCTCAGCAACATGCTTTATCGCAATTGCGCTCAGATTGTCTATCCCCCGTTCATGCACCAGTTTACGGCTCAGCCCATATAGGGCGGCAGATCTTCGCTCACCAAGTCTAGCTGTATTCGCCTGTTCACGCACTCTGAGAGTAAGCCTGCTCATAACAAAGCCCAAGGCAAACATGACAATAAAAGTGACGAGATAACCAGGAGAATTGACATAAAACGAATAACGAGGCGGCACAAAAAAGAAATCAAATGCTGCAACGCTCAGGAGCGTCGCGAGGAAAGAAGGGCCCTTCCCTGTTTGACTCGTTGTGAATACTATGCCGAGCAGATAAACCATTGCAAGGTCTGCAATGGCAATGTATGGAAACATAAAATAGGCGATTCCGGTACAAACACCTACAGTCGCAATACTTAAGTACCAGTCGTGCACGGGAGTTTTCCGTTTTCGCATCTTCTCAGACGGCTGAGGAACAGGCTCACCAACATCACCGCTAATGACATAGACATCGATATCGCCACTGCCGCGCACCAATTCATCGAGCATTGAGCCAAAAAGTTTATCCTTCCACCTAGGATGTGTCGGCTTTCCTACAATGATTTTTGTGACGTTGCGATCGCGGGCATAAGTCAGTATCTCCTCACTTGCTTTTTGGCCTGAAAGTGTCACCGTTTCCGCCCCGAGACTCTCAGCGAGGCGCATATGTTCAGCGAGCTGCCTTAGGTCGTTCTCCGAAGGCCTTACTTTGTGAGGGGCTTCGACATAGACCGCGAGCCACTCCGCCCTGAGACCGGCAGCCATGCGTTTTGCAGCGCGGATGAGACGGATGGAGCGTGGATTTGGTCCTACGCAGACCAGTATCCGCTCAGCGGCCGGCCACACTTCCTTCACGCCTTTAACTTCGCGGTAACTCTGCATCTGCTCATCCACGCGCTCAGCAGTGCGACGGAGCGCCAATTCCCTGAGAGCGAGGAGGTTCCCTTTCCTGAAGAAATTCTGCCTTGCCTTGGCCGCCAGGTCAGGAACATATACCTTGCCTTCCTTAAGACGCTGAAGGAGATCGTCGGGAGGAAGATCGACAAGCTCTATCTCATCGGCCCTGTCCAAAAGAAAATCAGGCACGGTCTCCCGCACGTTAATGCCGGTGATCTGGGCGACTACGTCATTCAGGCTTTCCAGGTGCTGCACATTCATAGTGGTGTAAACGGAAAGCCCGGCACCGAGAAGCTCGTAGATGTCCTGCCATCTCTTTTTATGACGGGACGATGGAGCATTTGTGTGGGCAAGCTCATCTACAAGAATGATGGCAGGCTTGCGCTTAAGCGCCGCATCGACATCGAATTCAGTCAGTGTTGCGCCGTGGTACTCGACAGTGCGGCGTGGAATTACTTCAAGGCAGGCGAGGAGCGCTTCTGTTTCTTTCCGTCCGTGGGTCTCCACAAGCCCCACGACAACATCAATCCCTTCCTGGAGCTTCTGCTGCGCTGCTCCAAGCATCGAATAAGTCTTCCCTACGCCGGGAGCCGCACCGAAGAAGATCTTGAGCTTTCCTTCGCGACTCCGTTCGGTCTCCTGGCGAATGCGGTCGAGAATCAAATCAGGGTCGGGCCGTCGTTCTTCCATCCTCTGTATCCGTACTCAACTGTATTTTCACATTTTTTGGTGTTATGCGCAAATCAGACATTCTTGCACGATGACGACCTATGATTGGGATCAGAGCCATCGGATCGTGAGGCAAGGAGTATCGGTTTCCTCATTCTTGATCACCTAGTTCGCACAAATAGTCAAGAATCTTTTCCTTAAAGCGGGCAAACATGTCCGGAGCCTTTTCTATGCCCTCTTTCATCCTGTCCCACTCCAGCTCAAATCCGTAACTGTGGCGATATACGTGCCTGAACCTGCGATACGGCGAAAGGTCTGATGCAAGCAGGTCATCAAACAGCTCCGGCAGTGGACTTCGAGAGGGAACGCGGAATTGTTTAAATAACTCCACCTGCCACATCTTGCCGGATAGGGGAGGCACGCCATGGTATACACTGATGCGCTTAAGGATATTCTCTATGCCGCTATAGAACTGGGCCATAAACGATCCAGCAGCCGTTTTTTCTCGGACGGATGGCCGACGGTTTCCCACACAAGCGTATAAATCAGAAAGGTTTTTTAGGACGCCATCGATCGATTCAATCCCAATGGAGATCTCAGCCCTTAGATCATCGATAGTCATACAATACTCTGCCTTTGCTTTCGACGTGCTTTGTAAAACGCGAGGGCGGACTTAAAGGTACTAGATCCAAAGGCATATTTAGCTCTTCTTCGATCTTAGCGGCCAATTCGTAAAGTTTCCATCCAGAAACACCGTCGCAGGCTATGTCGATATCTTGTGCTTTTTCCGGACAATGCAGTGCACTGCCAAAGAGTATAAGCCTGTCCGCGCCGTAAGATTGTGCCAGCAATATCACCTTGTCCAATTGAGATCGCGTCAGCATTACGGGTACCCTCCTAGTGAATTGCCTCAATGAGGGGAAGGACGTATAGCTGACAACCTCCTTTCCCGTCTGTCTTGGCAATCTTGCTGATAGTTCCGATAACTTTGTCCACAAGATCGTCCGCAACGATGATCTCAACTTTCATCTTCGTCATAAAATCAGCCGCATACTGCGTGCCTCGGTAAAACAGGGTCCCATCGTTCTTTTGGTCGTCACCTCCAAGCCGACTCACCAAGATTTCCACAATCCCTATTTCTCCGATTCCAATTTTCTGAAGGGCGGCTTTCACGTCGCCAATAGTAACAGCCCTGATGATGGCTTCGATCAGTTTCATCGTGCTCCTCCTTTCCCTTTGCCTCAGCAAATACTTACATCGGCCCTCCTGGTAGCTTAGCAAGAAAGGAATAAAGTTGGTGCAAAAAGGGTC
>CAZNTS010000100.1:0-5775 GCA_964576045.1 uncultured Nitrospiraceae bacterium
ATCATACTCGGTGTACTGTTGCGACTGCAAGAAACTGTGGGGCCAGGAAGGAATGTTGCCCCGACAAAGCCAAAATACCTCAATACTTCTTTGCCCCCCGAAATATGCATGCCGTTATCGCGGCTATCACCCGACATGAGAGTCGACCGATGTTGCATATGTTATGATTACCGAGACAAACCTGTCTTACGCGGGCCACAGATATCAAAGTTCAGCTTGGGGTGATTATTGACTTCGCGTTCATATTCTGATAATTTATTTTAACAAGCTGGCTTCAGTAATATTTAAATTTGCGTTTTAAATTAACGAGTTGTAGGAGAGAAATATGAAAGAACATGATGAAGTGGACCTTCAGAAGAAACTACCTCGGGTTGGACAAACGGTAAGAAGTAAAAAATATGGAACGTTATGGCGCGTAATGGAAAAAAGGGAGGTCTGGCAAAACATAGATTTAGACCATCTTGTCCCAGCAATTTATCTCTCCTTCTGGCAAATTAAGGAGGGCGTGGTGCCCGGGGTGGGAAAGCTCCTGGGGTACATTTACACGGCGCACGACAACACGTTTGAGGCAAACTGGGAAATTGTTAAAGGGTGAATATCACAGCGCAAGCAGCCGACAGTCTGGTTTCAATTACTTATTTATGAACTGCATTTTGATATTCTGATAATTTATTCTCAGAATGCTGCTGACTAGGGCGATGGAGTTCGCCTAGAACTGTCCGGTTCATAGGACTGATAACTCCTACCGAAGGAACCTTTGGTAGGAGTTTTTTATTATGCGAATGAGGAGGTGGTGACTGAAATGGAAGACATTGTTGGAACCGATACGGCCGCGATTTCCAAGTATTCGCATCTGAAAGAAAAAATCTTAAGATGCATTGACGAAATGCTCACCGTGGAATGCATCCGTGGCCGCCAATGCGAGGAACTGAGAGAGAAGATCGAGGCCAGTACTTTTAATCTCGTCGTCGTCGGTCAGTTCAAAAGAGGAAAAACGAGTCTCATAAATGCATTGCTCGGTGCGGATATATTGCCTGTTGCCGTAGTTCCCCTTACATCAATAGTCACTATCATGACATACGGGGAAGCCCTCAGGCTCAAAGTTTTTTTTAATGATGGGAGGGTGTCGGAGATTAAACCCGAAAGTCTTGCCGAATACGTTACAGAAAAAGGCAATCCGAAAAATGTCAAGGGTGTGGACGAAGTCGTCATAACCTATCCCTCGTCCTACCTGAAAGGCGGGGTGCAGATAATCGACACCCCTGGTGTCGGTTCCGTTTACGAACACAACACCGATGTAGCTTATCAATACTTGCCGAAATCCGATGCCGCACTCTTTCTCTTGTCCGTGGACCAACCGCTCAGCAAGGCCGAACTGGACTTCTTGAAGGATGTGCGCGAATACTCAAACAGAATATTCTTCCTTCTCAATAAGACGGACTACTTTTCTGAGGCGGACCTTCGAGAATCCATGGATTTCTCGAAAAACGTCCTCAAGGAGGCGATGGGGACAGAAGTCAGGATATTCCCGGTCTCAGCAAAGGTCGCGCTCGAAGGAAAACTTTCCGCCTCCGACGAAATTCTGCTGAAGAGTCATCTTCCTCAATTTTCATCTATTTTAAATACGTTTCTAATGGAGGACAAGGGAAAAATTCTACTCCTTTCGGTCACGAACAATCTTCTGCGGCTGCTTTCCCCGGCAAGGTTTGAGCTTGAGCTTGAGATGAAATCCCTCGCTACGCCCATTGAGGAACTGCAAGAAAAGATAGAGACCTTCGAAAAGAAAAAAGCCGATGTTTTGGCAGAAAAAAATGACTTCGCTATCCTGCTGGATAGCGAGATAAAGAAGATCATGAAGAACGTACTTGATGAAGACCTTAATACTTATGGGAAAGAACTGGTCTTAAAGGCCGAGACGAACCTTGACAGCTATTATCGCGAAAGTCCAGGATTGTCGCTCAGAGCGCTTCAAAAACATCTCGAAGAGCATATCATTGCCGAGGTCAAACAAGCTGTCCATTCATGGCGGGGTATTGAGGATGAAAAACTGGTAAAGACCTTTGAGACCGTGTGCAAGCGTTTTATCACAAAGATCGATGAGACCGTGGATTCCTTACTCAAGTTTTCATCCGAACTCTTTGTGGTCCCTTACGAAGCGGTCAAAGCAGAGGAGCTTTGGTCAACGAAATCCAGGTTTTACTATAAGTTTAGTGAGCAGCCGGTAGGTCTAGAGATAATTACGTCCTCCGTCACCTTAGCACTTCCAAAGTTTATCGGCGAAAGAATCATTATCAGGAAGATGAAGGAATATCTGCAACGCGTGATAACCATGCAATTATGTCGTCTAGGCTCCGACTTTGAAGAGAGATTAGAAAAGAGCAAACTTGATTTCAGATGGGAGATGCTCCAGCGAATAGAGGCAACAGTTGAAGGTATCAGCGCGGCCATTAAAAAAGGCATGACGCAACGTTCAAGGAGCAAGAGAGAAGCGGCTGAGAAGAAGAAGGTGGTTTCGGATACCCTGAAACGTTTGAATAGTGTTAGGGACAGTCTTATGAAACTAAGGGAGAATTTGGATTAGGTGAACGCCCCACTCGGCATCGGAACGAAGCGTATTTGATACAGTAGTAACCTTGAGCCTATGCAAAAGGGCTACAGTGTGGACTACTGAGGAAAGACATCACATGGGCGAATGGGTCAATTTTGCGTTAGAATCTGGGTCAGTTTCCAATTAGAATCTTCAGGCATGAATCAAAGTCCTCCGTCAGCGGTGATTACACCGCTTCGCGGGCACAGAAGCCCCTCTGTCGAGAGCTTGACGAATTTAGCACGTTTCTCGTCGATTTTCCAGGCAAACCTTGCTCGAAGCATTTCGGCGCCTTCCTTTCTATCAAGGACAGCGATTATTGAATCGGGAAGCTCATGGCTGTGGATCTGACATGAACCAATAAACTTTGGAGCCTGCCTTGAGTGTGGAGGAGACTTCAGAACATCTCGAACGATTCCATTCTCTTCAAGCAAGTCGTACTCATCACCGCAGATTTTCCAGGAAATCAGGAAAAGTCGTTCGGAGATTTCTGTACCTCCGAGATCCTTGAGCCCCAGATTCTTGTGTCTTTCCTCAATAACAACGATGCGCTCATTTTTCATGGTTTGGCCAATGAGTTCTGCGGGGATGTCTGAGCCACACCGAACAGCACTAAAACCATCGGATGCACACATACCACTGCGGCAGAGAAGCGAGAGAACAAGTGCCGAGCTACTTAGCAATATTTGCATGCGCATATGTTTTACCATTCGGCCCAACGTAGCTGTTCGGCCGCCCGCTAGCTGGCGCGACGCGTGTTTTTGTCTTCGGCGTGACAGCAGAGCGGGGCGCAACAGCCTGCTAGGCGCCGTGCGTGCCACCGCCAACATCCCTATGGTACTGCTCATTAGGCGTTGAAGGACAGAAGTCGATCGTGACATGGCCCACCTTGTTCCTCCTTCGAAAGACGCACGTTCGTCGTACCGAAGCTCGAGCTGATTCCCCGAGCGCCACCTGACTTCGACCAATGGGCCGCCCTCTGGCCCTGTATCGGCCATACCATTTAGATCTCTCGTCCCCCTTGATTCATCTCCATTGTGTCGAATACTGGTTCTACTACTCACAATTATATCAGACCCCAGGGGCGTGAGGTACAGGAAGAAAGTGGCTCAAGACTATGTAAGTAAACCATGCTGCTAATGAAAGATATGCGATAACTAAATATTTCGTTTTCTTCCGAGTCATTCCGAAAAGAAATAGCAGTCTTTACCCAAAGATAAAGAGCCCTTTCGATAGTGCAGACCAAGCATAAAGGGAAGCTGATCTATACGTCCACCCACCATGATCCATCATCGCCTCTGATCCAAAATAGTATCCGGCGATTACTTGAGGATTAGCAATAATCTTGATCCTTATAAATTCTGCGATCAACAAAAGGCTGATCGAACCAGATAGGACCAGGCCGATAATGCGGACAAAATTATACGGTAATCTTTTCTGTCCGCCGCATGTGTATTGTGCATTTCTGCTTAAATTCTGAACCATTATATCATGGTCCTTAGGCGAGGAAGGAATGTTGCGCCTCGGGAGCCAAGGTCCATCGATGCAGCTTTCGTCTCGTAGCACGGACCGGTATTTAGAGTCACTGATAAAAAGAGCCACGCCAGTACAACAAAAACGGCACTCCATAGTGGCGAATTATGAGTTTTCTTGTTCTTGCCATCGAGACGCTCTACGTTGTCCTCCCAAGTTACAAGGATAGTTACATTCTTCATTCTGGTCCCCTCTACCTTTGCAGATTAAAAAACATTATATGCTTTCAGAAGCACAACTGGATTGGGTTGGACGTGCTGGCCTTCATACCCTTTTCCCTTTTCTTCATCCCTATCTTCCTTTAAAATTCGAAGTACCCCGTGCTCTTCAATCTGTCTGTCATATCATCAGCGAAAGGTTTGTCCTCTTGATGGTGATGGCTACAAGCGTAGTTCACTTACCCCTCTCCTTGAAAAACTTCTTACGCCAGTCAGACAATGCATTAGTAGGTGTCTTCTTGTCAATAGGGTGGTCCCCGATATCCAACTTCGAAAAACCTGTTCCCTCAATGGTGTCCATGATACGACTTGAAGAAGCTCACACTCAATAACCTCGCCAGGTATTTCGGGGGCTAGGTCGCGTGAAATATAGGAAGAATTCAGCTCATTATTTCAAAATACTACCAGTTCGGCGTTCTGGTGTATCCACTCTTAGCCGGTGATAACAGTTTAACAAAGCCGCAATTCTTCTTAAACAGCACCTGAGTATGATAATATTGCAGAAGGGGACATCGGTTTATTGGAGAAGAGCTCATTGGGTGATCGCGTTATCAACTCGGCAAAGAGGTTCACATGTTTATTCACCTTGTACAACATGCCAAAGCAAAAAGCGAAGAAGCAAATCCGGCAAGACCTCTTTGTGAAAAAGGATTGGCCGACATCACAAAGATGGCCTCTTATGCGTCGGGATTGGATCTCGGTATCACTGAAATATTTCACAGTCCTAAGCTGAGGGCAAAACAGACAGCTCAGGTGCTTGCTGACTACTTGAAGCCCAGAAAAGGCCTTTCAGAAACGGACGGCTTGAAGCCTAATGACGATCCAGCCATATGGGCAGAGCGTTTAAATACTATGACCGATAATATTATGCTTGTCGGACATCTCCCTCATATCGGTAAACTGGCATCTTTGCTGCTTTGCGGGGATGCTAATATCAATGTCGTTAATTTCAAAATGGCTGGAATAGGTTGCCTTCACCGGAATGAAAATTGGACATGGTCGCTGCAGTGGCTGATAACTCCCGAAATAATGGTTTGATTAAGGCTGACTTCTTGAAGTATCCTGTGAACAAGAGGGAATGATTTATGAGGAGTGTAAATCCACGCAGCCGAGAAGGTCGCATCGCATTGGCAAGAATGTGATACGGCTTTTATCCGCTTGGGGCTGAATGTAAAGGATCAACTGGCATTGCTTGGGCTCTCTGAGAATTCAAGAATGACCCTGTCCCGCTACCGGAAGGTAGAACCTCTTATGTAGACCTTTCCCGGTTTCAAAGCTTATTGGTCATAAGACTATCAGGATTACAGAAAGGTATGCTCATTACTACTCTGAAAGCCTGAGACCGAGCATAACTGTTCTGGACGACTACTACAATTCTACGACAGTCGGGGTATCGGTGGTTTGATTAACGTCGGCAAATCAAGTAAAATAGCGGTT
>CAZNTS010000101.1:0-5686 GCA_964576045.1 uncultured Nitrospiraceae bacterium
GGATGAATGAAGCTCTCGTAGAGAATCCCCGGTACGATGTAAATCACTAGCACGGCCATGGTCAGGAGTATCCAGAGCCCTTTTGTGGACGTCTGGAATGCCTGGGCGGTGCCCGGAAAGCCGGTGCTGACGTTCGTGGGCAACGTTGACCGTGCTAGCTTATCCACCACTGTGACTGCCTGACCCAAAGACACCTCCGGCTTGAGGTTAAATGAGATGGTCACCGTCAGAAGCTGGCCAAGGTGGTTCACTGTGAGTGGACCGATTCCACTGGTAAGAATCGCAACGGTGTTCAAAGGAGTGCCTTCAGAACTAGATTCATAAAAAGACCCTTTTGCATCTTCTTTCCAGACACACGCTTATTCTCATCGACATTTGCCGCCCCCGATCCACCAATTATTTGCTCCTCCCTCCGCAAGCCCGGGCAGCAGGACTCCCGGATGACTTCGAGTTGTCGTCCCTCCTCAACCCCTGCAGTAAAAGGGTGCTGCACTTTTCAGCCGAAAAGAGGGCGTCAGGCTCCACAATGATGGAAAGGATAAACCCCCTCAACATACAGACGAGTATCTTTGCAACCTCCCTTGGGTCACATTTCCTGAACGATCCTGAAGCAATACCCTTACCCACAATCTCCTCAATGACCTTCCTCTGTTCCCTGAAGAACTTCTTCCTTGCTCTTGCGCCAAAAGTGAAGCCTTTTCCCTTTTCCAAGACAATAATCTGCTCCCTATGCGTTCGCGCATAGCTCACACGCATGGAAATGAATGCGCGAATGGCCTCAGCCGGGTCACCCATATCCTCCAACGTCCTTCTCGTCTTTCTCGAAAGATCGTCCAGGCCCTTCTTTACAAGCGTCGCGTACAGGTCTTCCTTGTTCCGGAAATAGAGATAGAGGCCCCCTAGACTTATGTCCGCAGCCTTCGCGATCATCCTCATGCTCGCGCCCTTGTACCCATAGCCGGAGAATACCCGCTCGGCGGCATTCAGTATCTTTTTCCTCGACTCTTCACCTGAACGTTTGTTCATATTCTGCTATTTTAGCCTCTGACTGTCCAGGGTGTCAAGGCCCTGTAGAAATGTACTGGCCATGCCGATCGTCCCGGTTCGGCTATCGTAACTTTGCCTCACCCCGCGTCGTCTTTTGTTATAGGAAAAGGACATGAGATGAGCAAGTGGCTCAATGATTATCTGATTGTATCAACACTTACTGCGCCAAGGGCATTTAACATATCTCTGGCCGCTACCCGGATACTCTCGCTTGCCTCTTGTAACTTTTGGTTCGGTTTGATCGTCTATTTTTTTGAGAAAGTGAGAAAGGAGGTGAAGACATGAAAAAATGGATGCGGAATCTCACAACCTTGTTGTTCTTAATGGCCGTCATAGTATCAGGCGTGACCAGCATTTCAGAAGCCTCTCAGCATAATCAGAGTTTCGGTAATGCTTTTGCTCTGATATCCTCGCTTGATCTCACTGCACAAGAGCAGACAGCCCTTACGTCCGCATTATCCACCTATGGACCCGCTGTCAAGACGGCGCGACAGCAATTCCAGACATTAATGAAGCAGATGAAGACGGACCTTTATGCAACGCCGCCTATCGGCTCTACACTTGCCTCTGATGCCACTGCATTGGCTGCGGCAAAAGACCAGTTTAACGCCAAGTTTCAGAACAGGCTGGATGCAAAGACAGGCCGTCTCCTGTTAGGATATATCTGGTACATGGAGAAACATTAACCAGGATTAGAATGGAAGCGAGATGAACACATCAGAGGAGGTGCCGTCGGACGAGTGCCTTGTCAGCGCAGCTCTTGCCGGCGCTGACGATGCGTTCACTGAGTTGGTGCGCCGACATAAGCAAAGAGTATTTAGGATTGTCGCGAGGTACGTGAGAAATAACTCTGAACTCGACGATATTTGCCAGGAGATATTCATAAAGTTGTATCATAACCTGAACAAGTACCGTGGGGAGGCGCCCTTTGATCACTGGGTATCAAAAATAGCAGTCAATGCGTGCCTTGATGCTCTTCGGAGGCAACGGCGAAGAGGAGATGAAATACCCCTTGAAGAAATAGCTTATGCAGTGAATGATCCGGTACCCAAAGAGAACCCGAGCCATGCAGCCTGGAAGGTCCTTAGGGGCGCGTTGGCAAAGTTGCGAGCTGAGGACCGACTGGTAATCACATTGTTGAACCTGGAAGAGAAGTCAGTACGTGAGATATCAGAGTGGACCGGCTGGAGCGAGGCAAAAGTGAAGGTGCGTGCCTTCAGGGCACGGAAGGAACTTAAAAAGATCCTGGAGGATAAAAATGGAAAACGATCCGAATGATGAGAAACTTGACAGGCTATTTGCCGCTGCCCGCGAGACAGATCCCTATCCAGTGGACCGGGAATACGGGTTCGAGACACGCGTAATGGCAAAAATTCGCGAGACGCGCCAGGGTGAGATACCTTTTCTCAGCTGCGCATGGCGGCTTATCCCTGTTTTCGTCACTTTGCTTGTGCTGATCGTAGTTTGGATGTATGCATCCGAATCCAACTATGCGATAGATATGAGCGCTATAAACAGTATCGGCAACGAAGATACAACACTTGTTGCGTTCCTGACTGGTGAATAGAATGAAGAAGTGGAAAATGGCAGCGAGCATAGTGATTGTTTTCTTGCTCGGTGCGCTAGCAGGCACTCTCGTTACGCATACGCTCTCCCAGCGAAAGGTCGAGCGCATCATCAGAGGCGAAACAAGGTCGGCCGGAGAATTCATTGTCCGCAGGCTTAGCCATAAACTCGACCTTGATGGGGCTCAGCAGGAGCAATTGAAGGCCATAATAGAGGCAACCCATGCCGAGATCAACGCGTTGCGCAAACAGTACAGGCCTCAGATTGAAGAGATATTGACGCACTCCCAGGACAAGGTACGTGCGATCCTGAGACCTGATCAGCGCGAAAAATATGAAAAGATAATCTCAGAGCACAGGAAAAGGAAGGAGAACAGAGAGAACAACCGGTAGCTCAGGGATTACTGGCAGTACAAGTCAGGACCTTCGGCCCTTCACTATTCATTTCGTGACTTGAACTTGGAGCTCACTTAAGGTAACCTAACTCAATGGCAAGTGACCTTTTATTCCCATTATCCTTGCTGTACAAAAAAGAAGTGACTCTAAACATAATGCAAAGGAGGCACGCGATGCAAAAGCGTATCACACGTAAATGGCCGAAGGTCTGTATGATTTTCTGTTTTCTCGCTGTGTCCGTATGTCTTAACGGGTGCGGGTCGACCAGTAGCCTGCCGGCGTTCGACATCAACGGCAGCAAATGGTTCCTATTCTATACAACGAAAACTTCCTCTGGTGAGGCGGGTCCGGATCTTTTTTCCTTCACACAGTCAAGCGGTGATAGTACAATCACCGGGGTAGCGCCGCCGAGCCAAGCGCTCAATGGCAGCATTAACGGTTTCAATATTGTTTTCGATTGGGTAGCTGTAGACAACTCGACCCCTACTTATACCGGGTCATTTAACTCTGATGGTAGCATCATGTCTGGATCCTGGACGAGCACCAGCGGGCAGGCAGGGACCTGGATAGCGGTAATTGATTTGACTCCTGCGGTGAACATTACGGGCACATGGGAGGTCACGCCAGTCGGCATGCCGGGAGATCAAGGCCCGGATCTTTTTACATTCACGCAATCAGTTAACAGCATTGCAGGAACAACTTCACAGGGCCAGCAGATAACGGGCGCTACCGGCAGTTTCAGTCTGATATTCTCCTGGGTTGAAAGTGACGGGTCCACCACAGTTTACAGTGGTTCGGTCAATATAAGTGTAACAAATATGTCCGGCACGTGGACAAACACCAACGGTCTATCAGGAACATGGAGTGCAACTAAGGCCGGCTGATGCCCAGTCGCCGTCAGCATTCATGGTACATGCAGTTGACAAAGCGTACGCTGGCATTACAACAGATTTTTAGGAGGTAAGGCAATGTCCGGGGAAGAACCAGGAAAAGACGATTCCCGCAAGTTGTCAATGTCACTAGGGTTGTTCGGGCAGTTGTGGGTATGGTTGCTTGCGGTCTGCATCGTAGCCGGCGGAGCTTACTTCTATTTCACCGGCTCTGTATTACATACAGCAAAGAAAGGAACAACCGTCCGCAGCGTGCCGGTCGTGACAACACCGGCCAGAAAGGGCGACATAAAGATTTATCTGAATGGCCTTGGTGCGGTAACACCGCTCAATACCGTCACGGTTAAAAGCCGCGTAGATGGAGAACTCATAAAAGTTTCTTTCAGTGAAGGACAGATAGTAGACAACGGCTATCATTTGGCGGAAATCGACCCGCGACCTTTCGAAGTGCAGTTGGTCCAAGCAGAGGGACAGTTGGCCCGTGACAAGGCATTCCTTGAAAACGCATTGCTCGACTTGAAACGTTACCAGGTGCTGGCTGAACAGGATTCGATACCGAAACAGCAGTTAGATACACAGGAGTCTCTGGTGCGCCAGTACGAAGGTGCTATCAAGGTTGATCAGGGGCAGATTGACAGTGCAAGGCTGCAGCTGATCTATTGCGATATCACTGCGCCTGTCAGCGGACGGACCGGACTGCGCCTGGTGGATCCCGGCAACATTGTTCACGCGACCGACACCAATGGGATAGTCATTATCACGCAGTTGCAGCCCATCACAGTTATTTTCTCTATTCCTGAGGATAACCTTCCTCAGGTGCTCAACAAGCTAAGGGCTGGCCAGCACCCGCCGGTCGAGGCTCTCGATCGATCTCAAAACCAAAAAATTGCCACCGGGTCCCTTTTGACGGTCGACAACCAGATCGACCCCACGACCGGGACAGTCCGTCTCAGAGCGACATTTCAGAATAGAAATAATGAACTGTTCCCCAACCAGTTTGTCAATGCCCGCCTGCTTTTGGACGTCAAGAGCGGGACAACTGTGGTCCCGCAGGCCGCCATACAGCGAAGTCCGCAGGGCACATTCGTCTATGTTGTGGACACCGACCAGACAGCAAGGGTGCGACCGGTAAATGCCGGACCCTCGGAAGGAGATGATGTGTCCATCGAAAGCGGCCTATCACCGGGAGAGCTGGTTGTAGTGGAAGGCGCTGACAGGCTGAGAGACGGAAGCAAGGTCGAGTTACAAGGCAAAGGACCTGGCAATTCACGCAAGGGCAAGTGATGAACCCTTCGCGTACCTTCATCCTGCGGCCCGTTGCGACCGCCTTATTGATGGCAGCGATTCTGCTTGCGGGCTTTGTGGCATACCGTTTTTTGCCTGTTTCAGCACTTCCGCAGGTTGATTACCCAACGATCCAGGTTGTGACCTTTTATCCCGGAGCAAGTCCCGAGGTTATATCTTCATCGATTACAGCGCCACTGGAACGGCAGTTCGGGCAGATGCCGGGCTTGAGACAGATGACCTCCACAAGCTCAGGAGGGAGTTCTGTCATCACACTGCAGTTCAGCCTGGACCTCAGTCTTGACGTTGCCGAACAGGAAGTGCAGGCAGCGATCAATGCGGCCACAACCTTCCTGCCGACGCACCTTCCAAACCCTCCTGTATACAGCAAGGTAAACCCGGCCGATGCCCCTGTTCTTACTCTGGCCCTTACTTCCAAAACCTTGCCTCTTCCCCAGGTGGAAGACCTCGCGGATACTCGTCTCGCTCAGAAGATATCGCAGT
>CAZNTS010000102.1:0-2567 GCA_964576045.1 uncultured Nitrospiraceae bacterium
TATGTGTTACAGTCAAGGCCACAGGTAGGCACCTGAAATGCATGGATCCCCTCGTATTAGGATCGGAAACCAGACCGCTTTTTCTGCGCCCCCATTGGCACCGTTCGAATATGCCGTTTCGAATGGTTTTGACGCCTTTGAATTCTTTCCGGACAAGAAAAGCTCCGGCGAAGGCTGGGAAGAAAGCGATATATCCGCTGATGTACGCGACCGGATCAGAGATATATCTAGAAACCACGATATTAGGCTTTCTGTTCATTTACCATGGCCATCAGACCCACTGTGTCCTGAAGCCCCAAACATGTTTCGTAGGGCCTTAGAGTTTGCACAAGACATAGGGGCCATACTCATTAACATCCATCTCTGTAGCTCACAGGGTATTGCAAAATACCTCGATGCGATCATATCGTTTGCCGAACAGCTTGAGCAGTCGAATATGCTTCTGTCGCTCGAAAACACTCTCGAGACCGAACCTGAAGACTTCAATGAACTCTTCAGCCTTATGGTGCAGCGAGGCGCTTCCGTGCCCCGCAACATCGGAATGTGTCTGGACCTCGGCCATGCAAATCTCTGCAAAACAACCCGTAACAACTGTCTGATGTATATTGACCGGCTTGGACCCTACGTCCCGCTCATCCATGTGCATCTTCATGAGAACTACGGAGACTATGACAGCCACCTACCGCTCTTTACAGGGCCAGCCGCATTAGAGCCGTCCGGAATTTCAGGATTCATTGATAGGCTTAAGGACCGCCGTTTTTCAGGTTCACTCATACTTGAGCAATGGCCGCAACCTCAGAGCCTGCTCACCGAGGCACGAGATAGGCTCTTGTACATGATGGCCTGCGCAGAACAAAACGAACCAGATACTTTCGAGGCGTTTATTGAAAAGATAGTTGACACCGCCAGGCTATACGGAATAAAGGAAGCTTCGCCCGCCCCAAAGATGCTCATATACAACCTGTTTCCGCTCCTAGCCGGGAATTTCGACAGATGGGAAGACTCCTTTAAACGGGCAGTAGCCATGGGTTTTACATGGATATTCGTAAACCCCATAGAACTTCCCGGTGCTTCCGGGAGTATCTATTCGATCAAGGACTTTTTTTCTCTCAATCCTCTTCTCACGAATATGCAAGCGTGCATTCCTCCCCATGAACAGGCGAAGGAGATGATCGCCTCAGCAGAAAGACACGGTCTTAAAATGATGATCGATCTCGTGGTTAACCACTGTGCAATTGATTCTCCTCTCGTCACTCTCCATCCCGAGTGGCTTCTCAGAGACGGTGACGGGCGTGTGTCGCACCCATTCGCGAATGAAGACGGGAAAAAGGTGATCTGGAAGGACCTTGCAAAATTCGACCACAAGAACACGAGAGATAGGGAGGGCCTATTCAGATATTTCTCTAGCGTCGTGGAATTTCTCCTAGACCTGGGGTTCAAAGGTTTCCGCTGCGATGCGGCCTATCAGGTTCCTGGAAGTTTCTGGGAGAGGCTCATTAGCGAAACGAAGAAGAAGTATCCCCACATACTTTTTTTTGCCGAAACGCTCGGCTCTTCACCAGACCTCACGAGAAAAACAGCTCGCTCCGGGTTCGATTATATATTCAACAGTGCAAAATGGTGGGACTTCGTGAGCCCCTGGCTCATTGAACAATACAACCTCACCAGAGACATTGCACCATCCATAAGCTTTCCCGAAAGTCATGATACAGAGCGGCTATGCGCGGAACTTCAAGGAAATATCGCGGGACTTAAACAGCGCTACCTCTTCACAGCGCTCTTCTCCGCGGGGATAATGATACCAATGGGATTCGAATTCGGTTTCAAAAAAAGAATGCATGTCGTCAAGTCACGACCTGAAGACTGGGAAACAACCTCTCTAGACCTCACGTCCTTCATACTTGAGGTAAACTCCCTTAAGATCGCCCATCCTGTCTTTCAGGAGGATGCGCCGACATTAATGCTTAATAGCAACAATCCCAATATCCTGCTTATGTGGAAAGGCTCCGTGCGCACTAACGAGGAATGCCTCATCGTTCTTAACAAAGACATCTTACGGCACCAGAGTTTCTGTGCTGAAAACCTTCAGAAATTTCTCCAGGCCGGAGCCCCTCTCATCGACATCTCTCCAGGACATCGCCTCGATTACATACCTGTGCCCTTCTGTTACGACCTCAAGCCTGGACAAGCCATCGTACTGGTAACCGCCAGAGATCTTCTTCCAGACGACTGATACACCCTTGCCTTGAGTTTTTGAACGCTTTTCCTGTAACCTTTTCTGGTATACACCATTTTTCTTTAATGGAGTTATGACCGGGTCGCGAAACGACGTGTACCGCCCACTCCGGGGCTTTTTTAATTTAGAAAAAGGGAGGTTTGTCCCTCTGTTCAGGGGCTCATCCAAGATCCACACGCGAAAAGGCTTAAAACTCCCTGCTGGAGACATACGGGAAGAACTTGGCGGAATAAAAAAACAGAACGCCCAATGCGGGAAAAAAGTAATGGCAGCCATGAAAACGTTGAATTCGGGAAAACATAAACGTTCTCCGCAGAGTAAATCTGGACGC
>CAZNTS010000103.1:0-7547 GCA_964576045.1 uncultured Nitrospiraceae bacterium
AGGGGGAGGAGATTGACAGGATACTGGGGCTGGAAATAGGCGCCGATGACTACCTTACAAAACCGTTCAGCCCAAGGGAACTTGCAGCGCGCATAAGGGCCGTGTTGAGAAGGGGCGGAGAACAGGCTCCAAGAGAGAAGAGCATTCGTCTAAAAGACCTTATCATCAACCTGGAAACCTACACCGCTTCGAAGCGTGGTGTCAGGGTCGATCTCAGTGCCACGGAGTTCAGGCTCCTGCTATACCTGGTTGAAAGGAGGGGGAAGGTGTTCAGCCGCGAACAGCTTCTCGATGCCGTTTGGAAAGACGAGGGATTCGTAGAGCCGAGAACCGTCGACGTGCATGTAAGAAGATTGCGTGCACAAATCGAAGATGATGCTTCAGAGCCGGCATATATAAAGACGAAAAGAGGAATCGGATATTACGTGGACGCGGATATATGAGCAGGAGCATTTTTAGGAGGATCCTCTGGCTATATGCTCTGGTAATGCTTTTGGCCGTTGTCTTTGTTGAACTCTATATAACTTCGGCTGTCAGGGGAAGCTACATCGATAACCTCAAAACGGCCCTCTCCGGTCAGATAAAGCTCATCTCACACAATGTCACTTTCAGTCAAGCTGATCTGGACCCTCTCTGCAGGAGATTGAAGGGTGAGATAGGGGCAAGAGTCACCATAATTGCGCCTGACGGGAAGGTACTCGGAGATTCCGACTCCACATCGTCTCTTATGGATAATCATGCTCACCGGCCGGAAATAGAACAATCTGTTCTTCTCGGTACAGGCTTTTCCATACGACATAGCAATACACTGAAATACGATCTTCTTTATACTGCACAGAAATTTGAGCACAACGATAAGGTGGAAGGGTTTATTAGACTATCGGTTCCGCTCAAGGAAGTGGACGTTGCAGTCAATCGCTTGAGGGTAAATCTCATTCTGGTGGTAATAATGATCCTCGTTGCTACATGGGTCTTTTCTGCTCTGCAGACTAATCATCTGCGCAGGTTACTTAGGCAAGTTATGGATTTTTCGAGAGCACTGGCCCGAGGGGAGATCGACAAGAAACTCTTTCTGCCGGGCAGCTCTGAATTTGATGAAATAGCGGCTAACCTTAACTCGATGTCTGCAGAACTGAAGGACATAATCTCTGAAAGCGAAGAGGAAAAAAGACGCTTAAATGAAATCCTTAAGAGCATCCCCGATGCCCTTTTGATAATCGATTCCAAAGGGATAATCCATCTCTCAAGCTCTGCATCGAAAGAGTTTTTCGGAGACGGTCCCCTCACTGGCAGGCATTTTATGGAGGTAGTGAGAAACGGGGAATTTTCCGATCTGGTGGACAGCGTGAAAGGTAGTCTTTTGTCGGGGATAGCCGAGTTCAGGGTTGATTACCCAGATGAACGATACCTTATCGTGAGGGTGTCGCCTCTTTTGTACGGGGAGAAAGATCTATCGGGTCTCGTTGCGGTTTTTCATGACATCACGCAACTGAGAAAACTCGAACAGGTAAGAAAAGACTTCATTGCCAATGTGTCCCATGAAATAAAGACCCCTATTACTGCAATCAAGGGATTTGCCGATACCCTTCTCGAATGTGCCCTTGACGACCGGGAAAACGCCATAAGATTCCTCCAAACAATTAAGTCCAACAGCGAGAGGATTAACAGTCTGGTGGATGATCTTATGATAATTTCAAAAATAGAATTGGGTGTCATAAGGGTGGAGAAATCCGAAATAGATGTTGAAGATATCGCCGGAAGCGTGGTTCTCCTGCTAGGGGACAAAGCCGCCGAGAAAAAACTCTATTTGAGAACACATATAAATCCGGCATGCAGGAGGCTCTCCGCTGATAAAGACAGGCTTACACAGATACTGACGAACCTTGTGGACAATGCCATTAAGTTTACCGAAACGGGCGGCGTGACATTAGGTATCGATGAAGAGGACGGCAAAGCGTTCTTATTTGTCGAGGACACCGGGATAGGAGTGTCAAAGGAGCATCTGCCGAGACTGGGAGAGCGATTCTACAGGGTTGACCCCGCCAGATCAAGGAAGTTGGGAGGCACCGGATTAGGCCTTGCCATAGTGAAACACCTTGTGAAAGCTCATGGGTGGGACATGCATATTGAAAGCACGCTTGGCAAAGGAACGAAGGTGAAGATCTTTACAACGCCGAAAGAAATAAAGTAGCCCGGTGAAATCATTTCCAGAGAAGTTTCTCTGGGGCGTTGCAACCTCAGCCTTTCAGCTCGAAGGGTCACCGTATGCCGATTGGACATCCTGGGACACAATTCTGAGTCTAAACCCTGAGGTTACCAACCATTACCACCTCTACAAGGAGGATCTGGCCCTGCTAAACGAGTTGGGGGTAAACGCATACCGGTTCTCCCTGGAATGGAGCAGGATACAACCGAGGGAGAATGTCTGGGAAGAGAGGGCGCTATCCCACTACCAAGAGATAATCGATATTCTCATCAATAATAATATCGAGCCCATGGTTACCCTCCATCATTTCACGCATCCCATGTGGTTTATAAGGAAGTATCCGTGGCACGAGGATGCATCAATCGAATACTTTTCGCGATACGTCGAAAAAGTACTCGAGGCGCTGAAAGGCGTGAGATATTGGATTACCTTCAATGAACCATACGTCCTGTTGCTCGGCGGTTATCTTGAAGGGTGCATGCCGCCTGGGAAGAGGGATGTTACACTTGCAGTAAAGGCTGTAAAGAATATCCTTACATGTCATGGGAGAGCGTTTGATATGATTCATGACAAGGAGCCCGATGCTTTGGTCAGTCTAGCTCACAACATGGCGGCCCTTGCACCGTGGAGAAGGTGGAATCCGCTGGACAGAGTCCTCTCGAGGATTGCAAAGTACTTCTATAATCATTCTCTTCTCGACGCATTCATGACGGGCTTGCTCGTCGTCAAATTCCCATTCAAGAATGCCCTTGAGATCACCGTTCCAATCAAGGACAAGCTCGACTTTTTTGGCGTCAATTACTACACAAGGGTCCACATGAGATTCAATCCGTTTAAGAAGATGGGAGTGGAGCTGAGGCACAGGGATATCGATGGTTACGGGCTTACTGATATGGGCTGGGAGATACACCCATACGGACTGGAGAAGGTCTTGCGTTACGCATCCAGACTGAAGGTCCCACTTATTATTACTGAAAATGGCGTGGCAACCAGGGACGGGGAGAAAAAGATAAAGTTCATGAAGAGACATATAGATGCACTCGAACGTAGCTTGGCAAAGGGTATTGATGTGAGAGGTTATTTTTATTGGTCGCTTATAGACAACTACGAATGGCTCCAGGGGCTGGATGCTCGCTTCGGCCTCTATAAAGTAGATTTCAATACCCTAAAGAGAGAACCCACTAGCGCAGCCGCTTACTATTCCTACCTCATCAGAAGCCGCTCTTAATATTTAACAGAACTGTCATCTTACCTTCATAATCCTGTAACCAAGAAGGAGTAGCCTAATGGCAATGTTACTGTGTGATTTTCACATTCACACGAAATACTCCGACGGTTCTGTGGAGTTGAGAAGGACAATCGACCTGTTCGGCCAGGCCGGTTTCGACGTCATCGCAATAACGGATCATGTAGCCAACGGGGACAGCAGCATAGGCAAACTCGCCCACCGTTTCAGACTGTCTGTAAGAGAAGATAATTTTGGGGAATATATTACCCGTGTCAGAGAAGAAGCGGAAAGGGCTTTGGAAAAGTATGGGATGCTCGTCATCCCCGGGATTGAGATAAGCAAAAATTATATCTCATCAGAGAAATCCGCACATATGCTTCTGATCGACATAAAGGAATTTGTCCCTGCCTGCTGGAGCTATGAGAAAATTTTTCTCGCCGCAAGAGAGCAGGACGCATTGACAGTAGCCTGTCATCCTCATCACATGTCCGATATGAGCAAGAGCACGTTGTTCCTCTGGAATAACAGGGACAAGTATGCTAGGTATATCGATGCTTGGGAAATTGCCAACAGGGACGATGTCTTCAATGTGATAAGCCTCAAAAAGTATCCGTACATTGCGAGCAGCGATTTTCATAGGGCAAGACATCTTTATTCATGGAAAACACTGTTAAACTGCGAAAAAAACGTTGAGTCGATCAAAAATTGCATACGTCATAACAAAGGGGTTGCGATAACCCTGTTAAGAAATTAGGAGGGAAGGCCATGGCAATTTTCTTGATCTTTGCAGGCATCACAATTCTTGGACTAGTCGGATACGGATTTCAGGTATTTGCGGTCCGTTCCCATACTTTTCTTTCCCCCCTTTACTCGGGGGAAGGGTCTCCCCTTCCCCCACATTTCCCCCCGATTTCGGTCCTTAAACCGCTGAAAGGCCTGGATGACAATCTGTTCGACAATCTTGAAAGCTTCTGCACGCAGGATTACCCAGCCTACGAGATCATATTCTCGCTTCAGGACTACAATGACCCTGCGTACATGGTGGCTAGGAAGGTCAAAGAGAAATATCCTGACAGGGACATCTCAATAATTGTCGAGCGATGTAATGAGGGGTTGAATCCTAAGGTTAATAATCTGATACCGGCGTACGGCATCTCAAAGCATCAGCACATTCTTATCAGCGACAGCAATATCATGGTGGAGAGGAATTACCTCAGGGAAATAGTAAAGCTGATGAGCGAACCCTCTGTCGGCCTTGTCAGCAACCTTATTAAAGGAGTCGGCTCAAGGTCGCTCGGTTCTGTTCTTGAGAACCTCCATATGAACTCCTTTGTCATGGGAAGCGTATGTTTCCTTGACAAATTTCTTAAGATGCCGTGTGTCGTCGGGAAATCCATGCTCATGAAAAAGAGTGACTTAGAGGCCATCGGAGGTTTGAGGGCATTCAGGGACGTGCTGGCGGAGGACTACGTGATAGGCAGGCGCATGAATGAATACGGGAAAAGGGTAGTCCTGTCGCGCCATATGATAAGAAACGTGAATCATTACTGGGGGATAAGTAAATTTATCAACAGACATACCAGGTGGGGCAAGCTCAGGTGGAAGATAGGAGGTCTCAAATATTTCTCCGAGCTTATTGGTAACAGCGTATTTATGTCTTCGCTTCCGTTAGTGCTCTGGCAGCCATCGAAGATAAGTATATCCTTCGCGCTCTTTGTCTGCCTCCTAAAAGCGGGAGGCGATTACTATATTGGTAAACGTACTGACTCAGACCTGAATCCGTTCCTCTATTTCCTCGCACCGGTTAAGGACATCCTCATAGGGTTAATGTGGCCAATTCCTTTAGTGAGCCACACGGTTGTATGGAGGGGCAACCGATATATTATCGGGAAAGATTCGGTCCTGTCTTCATGTCCTGAGACAGGGATATGGTCGTGGCGATATAGGTTTGTGGATGCCATAAGGGGAAGACTTGCATAGAAGCGTCTGCTGCGCAATCTATAACGGAGAGAAATAAGGGACCGGAAGAATTCTGGATATGGTGAACAAGGCCCAAGCCGGCAGGATATTTCAGATCACCAATACCTCAAGCAACCCCTTTATTTCGGCCCTGCTCCCGGTCATCTCCGGCACGCTCGAGAACGTTCTCTTGTTCCCACATCTTAACAGGCTTTATGATGAAGTCTCACGCAAGGGTGATGAGCGCCCCTTTCTCGACAAGGCACTGGAGGTACTGAATATTTCCTATGACATCTCGGGACAGGATATGTTGCGCATCCCGTCGTCCGGCCCCGTTGTTGTCGTTTCCAATCACCCGTTTGGTGTTGCAGAAGGTCTTGTCCTTGCGCGCGCCCTCTGCTCTGTGAGAAGTGATGTTAAGGTCATGGCCAACCACTTCTTGAGACACATACCTGATATTAGGGATTTGATAATCTTTGTAGACCCTTATGGTAGAAAAGGTTCCGTTGCGAGAAATCTGCGCCCGCTCAAAGAAACGGTTCGGTGGCTCGGTAAGGGAGGAATGGTTGCCGTTTTCCCTGCTGGAGAAGTGTCCCACTTTCACATTCAGTCCAGAGCAATCACGGATCCGCAGTGGAGCAGTACCGTGGCGGGACTGATAAGAAAGACCGGCGCTTCGGTCCTTCCAGTATTTTTTGACGGCTCCAACAGCGTAATGTTTCAGATCTTCGGCTTTCTTCATCCACGCATGAGGACTATGATGTTGCCGAGGGAACTGCTCAATAAAGGGGAAAAAACGATGCGGGTCAAGATAGGAAATCTTATCGGACCACAAAAACTGAATGCTTTCCAGACCGATGAAGAACTGACAAATTATCTGCGTCTGAGGACCTATGCGCTTGAGAACCGGGCCCGGGGCAAAAACAGTGGATGGATACGCTTTTTCAAAAAAGTGCAGCCGGACAGGCGCAGTCCTCTCGCGGAACCCCGATCTGCCAGCGCACTGGAAGAAGAGATTATTGGGCTGCGAAAGAACCATCTGCTGTTGGAAAATGGAGAGTACTCTGTCATTTGTGCTCACGGTGGTCTTCTGGATCACGCACTGGGAGAGATCGGAAGGTTGAGAGAAACCACTTTTCGGGAGATAGGAGAGGGTACAGGCAGGACATTGGATTTGGACCGGTTTGATGAGTACTACTTGCATCTTTTTGTCTGGAATAGGGAGAAAAGAGAACTAGTCGGCGCATACCGTC
Organism: uncultured Nitrospiraceae bacterium; assembly: GCA_964576045.1. Classification (GTDB taxonomy): domain Bacteria; phylum Nitrospirota; class Thermodesulfovibrionia; order Thermodesulfovibrionales; family UBA9159; genus CAZNTS01. The sequence continues at coordinate 6,647 of CAZNTS010000103.1, forward strand.
TTGGCAAGACAGACGAGATCCTCCAAAGATTAGGGAAAGGAGGCCTTTACACAAGCACCTTATTTCACTATGACGCCTCGCTTCTTACTGAACTTGGCCCAGCGCTTGAGTTGGGAAGGTCGTTTGTACGGCGTGAATACCAAAAGAGCTACCTACCTCTCTTGCTCCTATGGAAGGGTATCGGTCAATTCGTATGCAAAAACCCCCAGTACAGGATCCTCTTCGGGCCGGTCAGCATCACAAGTGACTACCAGTCGTTCTCACGGCAACTGATGGTAACATTTCTCAAGGTCAACCATTGTATCCCCGAGCTTGCCAGATCCGTGAGAGCCAAGAGACCTCTTCGCATGAAACCGCCGAAAATAGGGAGTCAGGAGGCCTTCAAGGTAATCCGGGACATAGAGGATGTATCCGACCTGATCGCCGATATAGAGAATTCTAGAATCGGAATACCGATACTTCTCAGACAATATTTAAAGCTGGGAGGAAGGCTGGTAGCTTTCTCGGTCGATCCCGAGTTTAATAGTGCTGTGGACGGCTTGATGCTGGTTGATCTCACTATGACAGACACGAGGATTCTCGAACGCTATATGGGCAGAGAAGGGGTAGAGACATTTCTTGAAGTCCATCGGCAAGAGCGTATCAGCGCGGACATGGGGTCGTGCATCAATTCTCAGGGCATCCGTTCAAAGGGAACGGGTAAGGCCAAAAGAGTTGCATCTTAACGTAATTTTTCGAAGAAGAGCGGACAGCTCGTTTCCCAGATATTTTCCCATCGCCTCAATTGTGCCATGCCAAAAATACCAACGTGTTCCAATAAAGCATAGCGAAAGGAGAGATACTGATGAAAAAGACGTTCGTATTGGATACAAACGTCCTGATCCATAACCCGACTTCTCTT
>CAZNTS010000104.1:0-7365 GCA_964576045.1 uncultured Nitrospiraceae bacterium
CTTTCTTTCCCAAATTTGCAGACTTAAGCCCGCTAGGCATCGGAGGGGCAGTCCTTGCGCGGATAAACGTGGAGAATGTTAATTACCTTTCGCAACCTCGTGTCAGTGACAACCTGTGACAGCGCGAGCAAAATGAAGACATCCGGAAATAAAGCGGGTCTTAGAGGTGGCCGGGCAAGGAGCCAAATTATTGTAGGCGCATCCTAACATTCAAGAAGTAGTTAGCGAGACTATGATAATTTTAACTGGCGGTTCATAGCTATGAAACATTGACTTGTTATTCTGGACACAACACCGCGAGGTGATGGCCACTTTAGTGATATCCGCAGTTGGTCAACCGGTAATTATTTCTCCCGAGTTAGTGATGATGGACATATATCAACATAAGATAGATAGGACTGAAGTCCTTTCCATTACCGCGTTGCTAATTGCAATCGGAGAGATAGGACTATGGCTATTATGTACTCCCTGACAAGGGTAAGGGGGTGACCGTACTTGAACAAGGAGTTGATCGAAGGTGTTGGAACCATAATCATAACTGTGGTATTGATGGCAGGTGTGGTGCGGATCTTTTTCCACTGGAGATAACACGGATGTTTGCAGCTCTTATGAAGACAAAGATCGGATGAACTGAGAGAAAAGATTGACTTCTCCGCACTAATAGAATTCGTGAAATTCTTTCAAAAGACAGCTTACAGAACGCAATGCCTTACATATTCGACATGGTTAAGCCAGCGGCAGTGGTTCCAACTACTGACAAACCATGTTATGTGGACGACTTTCGGCTGCTCCCCGGCATGCCAATAAAGACAGTTCTTTGGCAAGGAGATTGAGTTATATGCCTCATCGCAGGTAGGATCTGAAACCATTCCCTTTTCCTTCCGCGGTGATTACAAGGTGTTGTAGCGTCCGATTTCAATGCTGCGGTCGACTATCCGGAAACTATGCAGTTTCGGAAGGTGGTTCCATATGTCTAATTATCCTGCCTTCGACAAGATAGATCACCATCTCGGCGATATTTGTGGCATGGTCCCCAAAGCGCTCGAGATACTGGGCCACAAAACTCACCTTCATGCCCCTTGATGCGGTAGTTGGGTCCTGCACCATGAGAAAGAGCAATTCATTCAGAACCTGGTGTTTAAGATCGTCCACTTCATCATCCCGCATGATGACATCCATAGCGAGCTTTTTGTTCCCCTGCACGAACGCTTCCAGAGCGTCCCTAGTCATGCTCTGGGCGATCTGGCTCATACGCGGGATATCTACGTAAGGTTTTAGGACCGCCTCCTCATTCAATTCAAGTGCCCTCTCAGCAATGTTGACGGCCAGGTCCCCCATTCTTTCGAGGTCCGTGGTTATCTTCATCGCAGTGGTAATAAACCGCAGGTCGCCTGCCTTAGGTTGTCGCAAAGCAATGAGTCGGATGGATTCCTCGTCGATCTGCACATCGAGATGGTTTACTTGATGATCTTTCTCGATCACCTTTCTTGCAAGATCGTTATCCCTTTCGACAAGTGAGCGGATGGAATCCTTGATCGCACCCTCGACCATCGACCCCATTTTCAGAATCAGCCCTTTCAGATGCATTAACTCTTCATCAAAGATCGCCATTATCCGAACCTCCCTGTGACGTAATCCTCTGTAAGTTTCTCAGAGGGGGCAGTGAATATCCTGTCTGTCCTGCCGAATTCAATTAACTCGCCAAGCATAAGGAACCCTGTCCAGTCTGACATCCTTGCAGCCTGCTGCATGTTATGCGTGACAATAATGATGGTCACTTCATCTTTCAGAGTGATTGCCAGTTCCTCAATCTTCGCGGTCGAAATAGGGTCCAGCGCAGAAGTCGGCTCGTCGAAAAGCAAGACCTCCGGTTTTACTGCAAGAGCCCGCGCGATAACTAGCCGTTGCTGCTGTCCTCCCGAAAGCTCATAGGCACCTGCGTTCAGTTTATCCTTTACCTCATCCCACAAGGCAGAATGCCTAAGTGCTCTCTCCACCATCTCAGAGAGCTCTGCCCTATTCGTAACCCCCTTTAGCTTGAGTCCGTATGCGATATTGTCAAAAATGGTCATCGGGAACGGGGTTGGTTTTTGGAAAACCATGCCAACCCTGCTCCTGAGGTCGATGACATCTATGTCGTTCGAAAGGATGTTCCTGCCATCAAGAAGAATTGCGCCTTCATACCTGTTCTTTGGGTACAAATCATGCATCCTGTTAAAACACCTAAGCAAAGTCGTTTTCCCGCAGCCGGAAGGACCGATGAGCGCGGTAACACTGTTCTCATGGACGGGGAGGCTGATATTCTTCAGTGCATGGATATTACCCCCATAATGGAAATTGAGGTCTTTCACCTCTATCTTCAACTGCTCCACTATTTGTACCTCCATTTAATGATGAGTCTTCCCGCAATAGTGAGTAGAAGTATGAACAGGGTTATGACAAAGGCTGCGGCCCATGCCTGAACGTGCCAGTCGTCATAAGGCCCCATCGCATACTGAAAAATAGTCACAGTGAGAGACGCCACCGGCTCTTTCATGTTCATCGAGAAGAAAGAATTATTAAATGACGTGAACAGCAGCGGAGCAGTCTCACCCGCCACACGGGCTATAGAAAGAAGGATTCCGGTCAAAATACCGGTAGCGGCTGCCCTGTAAACTACCTGCACAATCACTTTGTAGTATGGGGCGCCGAGGGCAAAGGCCGCTTCCCTCAATGTCCATGGAACCAGCGTGAGCATATCCTCAGTGGTTCTTAGGACGACCGGGATCATAATAATTGAAAGCGCCACAGCACCTGCCCATCCGTTAAAATGGCCCACCGGTATTACAAGGATAGCATAGACGAAAGCCCCTACTACGATAGATGGGACGCTGACCATAATATCGGAAAGCACGCTTATCACCTGAGAAATCTTCTTTCCACGCGCATATTCTGCGAGGAATGTCCCTCCGAGAACGCCGACCGGGACGCCTATAAGGATTGAAGCAGCTGTTATCAACAACTGCCCTACGAAAGCGTTCCGCAAGCCTCCTCCGATGACGCCAGGCGGCGATGGATCGTTCAGAAAAAGCCCTGGCCTAAGGGCCTCTATTCCGTGGACAAGAACGTCCCCCAGGATAAAAATCAGCCAGAAGAGACCGGCAAGAGCTGCCAATGTACTCAGGAAAAGGGCGACAAAGCCTTCGATCTTCCTAATCTTTTCCCGCGTCATCTCGACACTTTCCTTTCAGCCTTCAGAAGAAAAAATTTTGCAACGGCAAGCGTTATGAAACTCAGCACAAAGAGCACAAGGGCCAAGTAAAAAAGGGAAGACAGATATATATCCTTATCCGCCTCGGTAAACTCATTCGCGAGGGTAACAGTTATAGTCGCCGCCGCATCAAAAAGAGAGGTTGTAATGCGATGATTGTTGCCAAGTACAAAGGCCACTGCCATGGTCTCTCCCAGCGCTCTCCCGAGGGAAAGGGCTATTCCCCCGAAAACACCGAGTTTTGAGTAGGGGAGGACAATATTTTTCACAACCTCCCATCGTGTTGCGCCGAGCGCATAGGCCGATTCCTTAACGACTGCAGGAGTGAGGTTAAAAGCATCCCTGGAAATACTCGCCGTAAAGGGTATTATCATAATGCTCAATATGGTACTCGCCGTAAGAATATCAATTCCCATCGGCGTCCCATGAAAGAGCACACTCACGAGCGGAATATTCGCACTGATCTGTTTCATGAAAGGTTCAATATATTTTGCCATGATTGGAGAAAGTGTGAAGAGTCCCCACATACCGTAAATGATGCTCGGTATCGCTGCTAACAACTCGATCGCGACACCTATGGGACCTTTGAGAAAATTCGGAGAGACTTCTGTAACAAAAATGGCGATCCCGATGGCGATGGGAATTGCGAATAGCAGGGAAAGCACCGTGGTTACGAAGGTACCATAAACGTTTGTGGCTGCCCCAAATAACTCTTTGACGGGATCCCAGTCTGTGGACCTGAGAAAATGAATGACCCCGAACTTCTGGATCGCCAGGGAAGACTGGGACACAAGGACGTACAGGATGCCGATAATGATGAGGATCACTGAAAAAGACGAAAGAGCGGTCAGCGATGAAAACAGCACGTCAGCAGGATTTTTTCGTGTAGATCTGCGCAAGAAACTTTGCTCCTTCTATATATACTCTTATGATACTATTACGGGACAAATATTCAAGATTATGCTAATGAAAGGGGCCAGGTATACGTTCAATACCTTGACCCCTTCGTTTTGAGAAAATCGACTTCGGCCGTTTAATAGACCCCGTTGGCTTTCCAGTAGGACCTGATTTTCTCCTTCAAGGACTGAGGAAGAGGAACATAAATGAGTTCCTTGGCCTTATTGTCGCCGTTCTTGAAAGCCCAGTCGTAGAATTTTACTACTTTCATATTAGAGTCCTTTTTCTCTTTTGCTAGAAGTATGAAGGTTGCCCCTGCAATAGGCCAGGAGTCCTTTCCGGGAGCATCAACGAGCCAAAGCGCAAAATCCTTCTTCGGGTCGAAACTTGCAGTGCCGGCAGCGTCTTCGAAGCTCTTGAAGCTCGGTTCCACGAAGCTGCCTGCATGATTTTTCAGAAGAACGTATGCGAGCTTGTTCTGCTCAGCATAGGCAAACTCGACATAGCCGATGGAATTTGCGGTCCTTTTCGTATAGTTCGCCACACCCTCATTGCCCTTGCCGCCGATTCCCACAGGCCAATTCACCGATGTACCTGCCCCCACCTTATTCTTCCAGTCGGCACACACATTGTTCAGGTAGGTAGTGAATATCGCGGTTGTGCCGGAACCGTCCGACCTGTGGACAACAGTAATTTCATCGTGGGTAAGATTCACTTTCGGATTGAGGGACTTGATTTTCCGATCATCCCAGTGTTTTATTTCGCCAAGGTACATCTTGCAAAGAGCTTCGGAATCCAGTTTCAACTCGCCTGCCTTGACTCCCGGGATATTCACGACTGGAACTACGCCTCCTATAACCGCCGGAAACTGCAGGAGCTTGTCTTTGGTCAGCTGTTCAGTGCCGAGGGGCGCGTCAGATGCGCCAAAATCCACGGTCCTCTCGGTAATCTGTCTGATTCCGCCCCCTGAGCCTATGGACTGATAATTGAGTTTTGCGCCGCTGATTTTGTTGTAGTCAAAAGCCCACGCAGAATATACGGGATAGGGGAACGTCGCTCCGGCCCCGTTCAAAGTCTCATCGGCTCGCGCTGCCGTGAATGAGAACATAATGACGACTGTCAATACTAAACCTGCTATCTTTTTCATAATTATCCTCCTTAATCTGATCTAGAATACATCACAATTGTTACAGTTGTGTTACAGATTTATTAATTTTCCGTTACATTTGTACTCTCCCCATATACTTGGTTTTTGTTTCAGTTCCACCCCTCTTGCCGCCCCTCTCAAAGAAACTTGCCTCCAGCTCAAAGATGAAGAGATTCGCGCTGCCCTTTAGGAGCTAGGATATTACAGCTACTGCAACAATCAGGCTTAAAGTTAACAACAAGACATCCGCAGAGCAACAATAACAGAGGGTTGTTACAACAATATTTAAAAAACATTACATTCTGAAGAAGATAACTACCTCGATGAACTTCTGATGTCTGGACAGCGATTCCCGTGCGCTCTAATGACGAGCTCCATTTCACAAACTCTTTTCTGATCATCAAGTGCCACAGCTGCACAATCCTTGCCCGGAGAGTTTTTATCCGTTTTCCTGCGCTCTCTGTGACAGCTTTGACCGTCTAAAAACGACCGGTCCGAGAGCGTCTTTCCATACAAGATAGGAACATTCCACAGAAGAGGCGGGCACTTCATGCGTATTCCCGCACCGCAATCCCATTATTCACCTCTCTATTTCTACTGATATTCTTTACAAAAAAGGGACACTTTTTATGCGCTCTTGTCCTGCAATATTCCTCAAGCTGAAATACGCTCGGCACGTACATTTTCTCGTCGATCTTACATGCTGCAATTGTCCAACTTTTTAAATGAGGGCATTTCATGGCTTCCTCCATATAGGGATGAAAGATTTCGGCCTAAGAATGTTCGCATCACTTGATTGGTTCTTCTCCCATATGATCAAGGGGCATAGCTCGTGCTTCCTCCTGCAGAAGAAACTGCCGAACCCGGGAGAGACAGGGATCCCCCTCGCACACTTGTGATCTCCCGGCATGAAATCAAGACATATCATCTCCATGTCCTCCTCAGAACTTTTGCGAGGAAAAGGGGGCAATAGTCGTAATCCTCAGATTCGCAAAAAGCTGATCTCACACTTGCAGACGGAGATAACGAAGAAAGAGAGGCGTTGCAGATATCGGACGCACTGGAATAGGGGCAGTGCAGACTTGCGGTTTCCTCTGGCAGTACCATCGATACGCCTTTATGAACACCTTTCATAAATATCTCCTTTCCTGAGCATATGCTTAATCTCGTCGCTCGATGCCATGTCCTGCAGGTAAGCCACAATATTGATCTGCCCGGGGTCATACTTAATCAACAGACTTCCTGTAAGAGGATTTGGACTTATGTTCTCTATGCCCGGTGGAATTGAAATATTCACCAGTTTTTCAAGGACTTTTGTCGAAATGCCCTTAATGGACGGCACCTCAATCCTTATCCGGCCCGGAACATGATGTACTATTCTGTACTTAATCAAAGGCTTTCTCCGGTTGAAATTTTTTCCATAGCGTTAGTAAAGCATTTCATTGTTAAACTCTTATGAACGTCGCGTTACAATTCAGTGAAATCTTATTTAGTAGACATGTAATGAAAGAACTGATGGACGATGATATGTTTAAGTGATATCGTAAAAATTATAGATAAGAGAGGAGGTTTAGAATGGGACTTTTTGATAACGGTCTCAAGGGGAATGTACTGACTGGTCTTGCCATAGGTATAGGTGCCGCAGTCCTTGGTCCCACAGTACTCCCCGTTCTTGCAAGCGTGGCTAAGCCCGTGGTGAAAGCGGCAATAAAGGGCGGGCTCGTCCTTTTCGAAAAGAGCAAGGAGACCTTTGCGGAAATGGGTGAAGTTGTTGAAGATCTTGTAGCTGAGGCAAAGTCCGAGTTGTCTGAAGCGCAGGAAAGGGCAGCTGCAGCTACTGAAGCCGCGTCTGAGGGCGAAACGACCAGTTAATGCTTGCCTCAGCACTTATAAGTCATTGTACAACAGGAAGGCTAAGGGTTAAGATACCATCAAAAAAGGGAGATGGAGCTTTTTTCCAGTCCCTTAAAGAACGGTTTTCCATCCTTGAAGGTATCAAGGCTATAGAAATAAACCCTCTTACCGGGAGCATGCTCATTTTGCATAGCTCTGATGAAAGGACGATTGCCGG
>CAZNTS010000105.1:0-3205 GCA_964576045.1 uncultured Nitrospiraceae bacterium
TCGATAGCGAGGGCAAAGGCCTCATAGAGCGGCACAGTGCCTACGGGGAGGGAAATGGCATCCATCACAGCCTTCCTGACCTCTTCAATATCACCTCCGACACTCAGGTCCATCAGGGTATCTGCGCCATATTGTTCGGCGATCCTCGCCTTTTCCACCTCCATCGTGATATTCACGATGTCTGTAGATGTGCCGACGGATGCATTCACTTTTGTTCTGAGTCCCTTGCCAATGCCCGTAATCTTCGCCCTCCTGTTACTGTTTGCAGGAACCACGATTTTCCCTGCCGCTACACACTCCCTGATAATCTCCCCAGCAATGCCTTCATTGTCCGCAACAATCCTGACCTCTTCCGTAATCTCTCCCAGCGTAGCCTTCTCCAGTTGTGTCATCTTCTCTTCCTCCCCCGTTCTTGTCGATATAAAATTTCTTACGGCAATGACGTCCTCAGGATGGCGTCCTGTTCACTTCATCAGCGCCCGCGCCTACGGGAATGCCTGTAATTTAAGAAATAAAAAAGCAGCATGGAATACAGACAGCTTTCCATGCTGCTTGTCTTTACCGATACAACGCACTCCCAGGCAGGTCTTCTGGCTACCGGCTCATTCTCATCCCACGCCTTCCCATCCCGTTTATTCGGGACAGTGGCGCATGTGGGTTCGTCCCCGGTTACAGCGGCGGGACCGCTCCTGATTTACACAGGATTCCCTATTAAGTCTTGCGTCACCTAGGAGACTATAGTTTGCAGAAACGGGGCCGGAAAATCAATAGAGAAAAGTGAAGATACTATATTGAAACAGGGAAGTGAAGGCTTCCGTAGTCTACCCAAAATTTGTAAAATAAAGTTTGTTATGCATTCAAGGTCTCCAGAAGTAATATTACTATTACTTATAATAAAAAGTCCTCATTGTTCACGGCATTCTACAGCTGCAGGGTCTCAGGTGGACTGAAGAAAGAAGCCTGTCTCGGGAAACAAAGGCTACGTTTATGCATCTGTGCTCATCGCTTCAAAAAGGACAATACCTCCCGATAGAAAATCTCTTTGGCTTCAAAATGAGGTATATGGCCGACATTCGGTATCTCTACTAACGAGGCACTTGGAATAAGTTTAGCGGTCTTCCTTCCCAGTTCAGTATACTGGCCGACTTTGGGAATCAATGCCTTCTTGACCCTCGCTTTGCCGGCCACGGTCCGGTCCGACTGCCCGATGATTAACAGGGTCTTGGTCGTGACATCGGGGAATTCATGACATACGGGCTGTTCGTAGATCATCTGGTAAGTGAGCGCCGAAGACATCGCAAATCGCGGGAATTCACCGCTCTTTTTCATGCGGGTGGCAACTTTAACATACTCTTCATACTCTGGTTTCCACTGCACATAGTAGGTCTTGTGGTAACTGCGAATGCTTTCTTCTGTCGCGCCCAGTTCACTCTTGTAAAGATCTTCGATGGATGCATATGGCACTATGGTGCGGTAATCTTCAAGGCCGATCGGGTCTTCCAGGATCAGGTGGGTCACGATCTCGGGATACATCAGAGCAAATCTGGTTGCCAGCATGCCGCCCATCGAGTGCCCTACCACGGCCACCTCTTTCACTTCTAATGTGTCCAGTAGTTTCTTGGTATTCGCGGACAGAAGATGAAAACTGTAATGGATGTTTGGCTTAGACGATTTGCCGAATCCGATCTGATCAGGGACTATTACTCTATAACCATTGCTACTGAGAACCTGTATGGTCTCTTTCCAGTAAGCTCCGAAAAAGTTCTTGCCGTGAAGGAGTAGGATCACCCTTCCGTTCCACTCTCCCTCAGGGGGGATATCCATATACGCCATTCTCAAATCCTGGCCCTCGATCGATAGGGGAATAAAGTGGACCTCATATGGGTAATCGTAACCCTCCATGGTTATCGACAAAGGGCTTATATCAGACGTCCCTCCAATTGAAGGAATCAGAAATAGTACAAGTGTAAGAGCGAGCAAAGTCGCAGCATAGCCAACACATTCCGCAATAAGAGTGCGCATCCTTATCGTAAAATCCTTCTCTCGAGTGTCTGACTGATTATTCTATCACGCATGAGGTTGCATTCGCCTGTGAGGCTTGACCCACAAAACTCGCTTCACTTGCTTTCCCGCAACCAGACATGCCGTCCTATAGCATTCACGAATTGCTCGGTGGTCATCGTCGTAGCCTGCCGAGGAAAGACTTTCGCCGTCAATAGGCGATGTACCTCTTCATCCATGTCGGCGCAGGCATCGGTGACTACAAACAGATTGAAGTCCATGTCAGCGGCCCAACGCACCGTAGAAAGGACTACACCACTCGAAGCAATGCCAAATAACACGAGCGTATCAATATTATTAGCGCGCAGGACCGTTTCCAAATCGGTCGTGCTAAATGCTCCCACACGTCGCTTAGTGACTATTATGTCGCCGGGCTGAGCTGCGACCTTGGGATGTATCTCTGCCCCTGGAGTGCCTTCCCGCAGACGTCCTGATGCTTTGAGGCTGCCAAAAAGCTTGTTCCGAGGATTGATCTCGGGGTAGCCGTCACGAAACCGTACAACGACATATATGACAAGCAGACCGGCGCGGCGCGATTCTTTTAGGATGGCGCTGGCCTTCTCCAGCAGAGGCGACTGCTTATTCTCAGGAAGCATGCCAACTATGTCGTTTTGGTAGTCCATGATCAGTACCGCAGTCTTAGCGCTGTCAAAGGCAGGCTTGTTCTGCGTTTGGAGCTTCGTACTCTCTTTTGTCTCAATAGCGAGAGCCGGTGTAACCGACAAAGTCAAAAAGACAGCCAATAATACTGTCCTCACCAAGATGCCGATAATGCTCATGGCTTTGTCCTCCCTTTATTTGAAGGTCCATAAAATGATTTCATGTTATCAGACTCTCACCATCTTTACCAGCACAATTATGGCGTGGCCAGATGATGATGCCCTGATAGTTATCTTACCATCCGTCGTTGCACGCAAGACTGTTGTGAGGATTGACACTTGTCGGGATCACTCGTATGAGGGTTTTCAGATGATGACAACAGAGGCAAGAATTCCAAGAAATAATAATCAGAGCAAGACGTTATTCTAATATAGCAACACGTTATCAAAACCTATGTAAGGTTTAATAAACCGTTGCAGTGTTCTCCCTGCTGATTGTATTGGTGCTGCATATTTGTTCATGTTCTGTTTTTATGCTAGAATTT
>CAZNTS010000106.1:0-6979 GCA_964576045.1 uncultured Nitrospiraceae bacterium
CATTTTCAAAAAGAGAAGCCCTTGATATTCAAGGGCTTTTTGTTTTTGGGTTGATTGAAATTACGGATTCCAGACGGATTCCCTATTTTATCTCAACCTTCTTCGCAACATCACTTAGAAGGTCCAAAACGTACCTTGATAGTTCAAAGTCCAGTGATTGCTTTTCATAATTCTTGGGACATGAAATCTGCACGTCCTGTTGCAAACCCTTCTTCCAGATTAAATTGGTTTTGTCATAAACTTTCAGTCCCCCAATTATGGTGATCTTGTTAGTACTAATGGAATTGCTGCTAACCGTAGTCTGTTTTGAAATCTTGTAGACTGGTTCTATACAGTAGTCGCTGTTCGTTTCTTCTACTTTTATTTTGGTTTTGAAGCCATATCCTCCGTCATTAAGCATCTCTATCTGCTGCTTGAAATCTCCTGCTTCATAAAAAGGGAATTTAATACTACCAGCTATTGCATAAGATGAAAGCGGCCTAAACTCGTCAAGAGTATAGTCCCCATTATTTTCAGCATTCTTTTTGCATAACTCTAATGCCTTTGCGTTCTCCGTATTGTGAGCAAGCATGGTATTGATAAATACTTTATCGCCTGCAGATGGCTCGGGTGCTTTTGAAGAAAGAGGTAGTGTTTGACTAGCTAAGACTAATTTGTCAATTTTCATCGCAACATTTAATTCCCAGGTTGGAATGTAGACCTCTTCTTCTATGCCCTCTACCTTCCCGATCTTGTGAAAGACAGTCACGTTCGAGCCGGGCATGAGGGCATTGTAATTGTCTTCGATAGAGACTTGATTTTTCTCTACCTTTGTTAATGGAAGCTCCATCTGCTTAAATCTGACATTGTCTATAAAGTCGTCCGCAAGCTTAATAATGGAATTTTTTACGATCACCTCTTCTCTTGCTTCGTTAGAATACCTTATATCGCTAAAAACCTCATCTCTTATTTTTTCGTCAACGCATTTACTGTAGAGAACCCGCCCGCTCCGGTCTAAGAAATCTCCACACGCCATGATTGTGTAATTATCAAAGCTTACATAAGGTTTATTGCTGGGGAGGTTTGTGTAAAATGGCCCAAAGAAATATAGGTTAAGGAAATAATCGGGCAACTCCCTGTTTTGGGTAACTTCCTGTTTTAAATTGGTCTTACTAATAACCGCTTTCCGGACCTCATAGAACCCCTTATTAATCGAGACCAGAGAAAAGGAGGCTTTCTTCCCGAGGGCATTTAGAAAGAGTTGGTAAACAACGTCTTCAGGGACGGATGTGGTCTGCTTTATCCCGCTAAGGAGCATAACCTTTGGCTTTTTTAGTTCATCAATGGATTCATTCGAAAACTTTGAAAACAGTGAATCGCCTTTTGGGTTTCCCAACAACTTTTGGGCAACCGAATATTTACTTGAAGCATGAACGACCGATAACTGATTGCCATACTGATCAACAACTATGTCCCCCTTCACTATTCCTTTTTCATTTCCTTTGTCTAAAACATAATTGTCATTCCATGTTTTTCTGATCTTGGCCTCGATAGAAAAGGGATGAAAGTTCTGTTTTGCATTGCTAATTACCCTCTGTAGGAGGTCCTTATATGTGTCCCTGTAGAGTCCAACAACTGTTTTTTCGGTTTCTTGACTATTCCTATCGGAATCACGTGTAGTTTCGTATTTGCTATAGTAGGTGTACGAGTAAGAATACAAAGATTCTCCTGTTACCATATTCGCAAAATTCAAACTCATGGTGACAGGGAGGTAGAGGTCAACAAGCTTGGGTGATTTGTCTATCCTATACCGTGAAACCCTAGGAACTTGGACGTATGCAACAAAAGTCGAATATCTGTTTTTATCATCAATGTTCTTTGCCAAGTTTGGCATGGCGTTCCTGAAATTCTCCATGAATAGATTAATACCCAATGTCCTGTCATTACCTGCTGCGTCGCTTGAAAGGGATTTCAAGAACAGTTCATTCTCGGACGTTTTGTCAGAGAGGAATACAGCCGGCAAAGGATAAATCTGAAAACTTTCCTGAGCAGAAGCACTAAAACCGAGGAGATTGGATAGAATAACAGCAACCAAAAGAAGTTTCTTCATCTTATACCCCTCCTCAGTAATATATTTTGATGTACCAGGAAATACGCTTTGCAACTCTCTCCGTTTAGAAAGAGTCTCCTCATAGACAAAATCCCAACAGATGACGGATGTGGTAGTCTTAGTTGGTTTTACCCTTCGCCACCGCCGGATAAAACTTTATTTGATTTCCGTCAACTGCATAATCGTAGTTATTGAAAGTTGCCGAGAGCGTTGAAGATGCTATCTGTGTGAAAATTGCATCCGCCAGGGGATCACTTCCATTGTACGAAATGACAAACTCATATTTCCCCGACTGGACTGCCCTTTGTTGGACGTTTGAAACACCCTGTACTTTTTTGATAGTGTTGGTAAATTGTATCCTTGCCATTGGAGTGAAATCGCCCGTCAAGATGACAATATACTCCATCCCATACATCTGTCTTTTTTTCCAAAATTCTTGGACCTTGTTAGATACCACATTGCCGAGACCATCTCCTATCTTTTTGGCCACATTAGCCCTACATTGGTCAGGCGAGTTGCCAGAGGCTGATTCTGTCAAGGCACCCGAAGCTATCGCCTCGCTGTCGAGGGTTGAATATACTTTGATGGCTACCATGCCGTCACAAACGAATGAGTCGATGTTAGCGTTCTTTCCTCTATCAACAATTATCGCAGAACCTATGCTGAAAAAGTCGGCCTTTGCTTCTTCCCTGCAGAATTTAACGTATTTGTCAAGTTCGGCGCTGTTTTCTAACTTATCGATGGTAACTGGGTCATTCTGAAAATGCTTACTTCTCAAGCGGTCGTTATCAAGTATTTTTATGTCGTAGGTCTGATAGGCTGACTGGAGGGCCTTTATTGTGAAATTCTGCCTGTCTGGTATGCCATTTCTTGGTTGATATTCTTTTATGTTCGTAAAGAATTCGTGTTCGTTATCAGAGGCATTTACAAAATGCCCGTAGTCAAGGGAGCTTTTGCTCAAGGATTTTGTATCCAGAGAGCTTTTTTTGGCGTATCGAGCGTCAACCGACCCCTTTTCATCATATGTGGCATCTACTGATCCCTTCTGTCGGTATTTTGCGTCTACAGACCCACTTTGAGAATAACTCGCATTGGCCTTGCCTGATGCGGTGGCAGAGCCCTCTGGGGAAGATGCAGCATAGGACGCTTTTCCGGAGACCGATCCCAATTCTTTGTTCTTTGCCGAGAGTGAACCCGATTCATCGACTTTTGCTTTGACCGAGCCGGAGGACTGACTTCTTGCGTCGATTGATGAAGCCTCTTGATCTCTTTTTGAAACAGACTTCGAATCCATGCTTTTTTCTGACTTTGTCTCACGTTCCTTATAATTTGCGTCATGGTCATAACTGTAGACAGTTACCTCTCTCAATGGGGCAGGATTCTGAAGGTCCGATGGCGTTGTAAAAAATTCGTCCATTATCGTGAGTATTGCGCTTGACCGTACAACATTTGTTCCCAAGGCAATTCCCATATCAGAAATGAGCTGGCGAAACTTTGTCTCATCGATGACGAGTACCGTATTGACAATGTACTTATTCCCCTCTGTACGGGCAGTGTTATTCTGTTTTAGTTTGTAAACGCTAATCTGTGAGATGATTTCGCCGAATTTCTGCTGCACCTTTGGGTTTTTCATGGCATCCACGCCCAATATACGGTTGAGCGCCACCATCATCGCACTTTCTGTAGCCTCCTTCTTCGCATTGTATTGGACAGAGCTCACATCCTTTGTTATCGCTGCGCTGCCTTCTCCTTGCACCTCAATTTCAACGGCAAACAAAGGCTGCGCAATGAAAAACCCAAGAACAGAAAGTACCATGGCTACCATTAGTTTGCTCGATCGGTCCATTAGATACCTCCTCTAATCCTATGCTCTTACCTTCGTCCTGCCAATTACTTGTCGGGGTCGACTTCCTTTTTGGGGTCCGATGACGATTTAGGCACTGCGACCTCGATCTTATTAGCCCTTGCGACCTTTGTTAGGTTGGTTCCAAGGGTAACAGCTTTATCAGCCTGAGGCGGTACTCCTGTTACAATGTCCTTCAGCTTTGGAAGATCCCCGGCATAGCTGGTAGACGCTGCAGGATTGGCCTGTATCTTTTGTGTTAATTGTTGGGCCTTCTCAACAGCATCTTTATCTTTTAGGCTGGCCAGCAAGATATTGTAAATTGCAATCCCTAACAACTTTCTTTGTTCTGCATTAAGGCTTTGCATCTTTTGAGATATTTGCTGCTCGTCGAGGTATTTCTGAACTAAAGCCGCCTTATCTTGCTCTATCTTATTTATTGCGGCTTCTTTTTCTTTCGGATCCTTAATGTTGTTTGCTTCCCTCATCCGAAGTTCCATCTTCTGTAATTCATCTTTGTTAGCCAGCATATTAAATGTTAGGTCAACTGATTTTTGCAAAAGATTGTCTGCGTCACAGCATAAAGCGTACAAACCGTCGAGATCGTTTCTGCTGACGTTTGAGCCGGTATCCTTTGATTTACCCAATGGAGACTTAACGTTGTCGAGCATTCCTCCAAATAGAGGGGAAGAAGCAAGCAGAACAACCAATGAGATGAGAGCGAGCCCTAACTTAACTTTTCCAGTAAACCAGGTGTTCTTTGACATACATTTGTTCCTCCTTTTTCGGTATTACCACGTTTTGTTGGTTACCGTGGCTGACTTGCGTTGATTTGTACCGTACTGCATTTAGCGTGCCGTTACACGAACAAATTCCTAACTTATTGATATACAAAGCTATTATCTTAGGTCTATAAAAGGATCTTTAAAGAATTCCGATAGCTGAAAGTGTACAAATAAGACAAAAATTGTCATTTCCGTAAGAAATGCCACGCCTCAGATTTTACTGGAAAACAGACCATTCCCCACAAACATAAAAAGTTGAAAAAGGTAAAGGACCGGATGGAGATGTTGCGGTTGAAAATCTACGTGGCAGGGGAAAGCCGTAAATTACTCAGGGGGTTCGGGAGCTTTTTATTTTTGGAGTAGCCGAAATTACGGATTCCGGACGGATTCCAGCGATGTTCTTGTGGAGAACGGATCTGAATTGAGAAGTTACGGTTTGACTGTACCGACATTGCTATGTGTCATGGTGAGTTCTTCCTCCTGAAACTTTCGCTTCCAAAAATTTATGAAAAGGCGTATATTACAACCCGTATTTCATGGATAGTAACCATAATTCTGGCGACCATATCCAGCGACATTAAGAGCAATATTAAGCATCGATATGATAAAAACTGGGGGCTGAAAAATGGCACACTATCTGAGAGACGAGCGGGTAACGAACTTATCCATCAATGAGGACAACCTTAGACAGCTTAATGGAGTATTTTCCGAGCGTGTTGCTGCAATTAACGCCAATGTTCCTGCGGATGAGGAGGGAAATAAGAAGGCGTATTTGGCGTACATAATTAGATTCGACAACAAGGGATATCGGATTTTCCTCCTGGAAGACCTGCTAAGATATTTTCAGATTGCCAAGAAGATAGAGCGTGTACTTTTTACTGTAGATACGGGAGAAAGTATTAGGTCGAACAGGGCAATTGGGACGTTTTTTGAATTACGCCTTGATGAGAAAGATTCGAATAATTGTTTCTTGACGATCGCCTCGGACAATAAGGACTGGGTGGACGCATCCTTCTCTGCCGTCCACGATGTATTGAGTAAATGCGAGAAGAGAAACGGCTGGGCTCGGTCAACATGGACACAATTTGGGGTGCAGATCGTCGGGGTTATACTCGGATTCATTCTTAGTTTATGGGTCGCTACGAGAGTCGCACCAATGTTAACAATCGAGAATTCTTCTCTCTTCGCTTTCCTCTTTGTTCTCTTCATTTACTTTAGCATATGGACGTATCTGAACCAAAGAATACTCTGGGTGCTGAATGCTGCGTTTCCAAATATGAGGTTCTACCGCCCCGACAAAGAGCGCTTGGATTGGGTCATGAAAGCGATAGTCGGAGGAATAGTAGTCGCTATAGTCTTGTACCTACTTGGGATAGTATTCTCATTCCTTTGGAATGTTCTTAGCAGTTTTGTGCGTAAAAGTGCATAACATCATTTGGGTCAAAAGGCACACTAAAAAAATAATAATCAGTTGTCAAAGAACGGGCCAAATGGCTCTGCCTTTTTTGTTTATTTCTTTAAGTAATCGTCGACTCCCGCCCAACTCAGTATTGCAGAATAGTAGAGGTTATTCCCAACCCCTTTTCCCGAGGATTTCTTTCTTTACTTCTGCATTTGACCTGTTAAAATGTGACCGTGATAAGATCCTTTAAATAAACGAGTTTTAAAATCGGAGGTTTAGTAATGGGAAAAGGATCTAATGAAAGATTTGTTCAAGGCACAGATAAATGCGATCTTCTTATCGTTGACGATGAGCCGAGTTTCCGACTGGGTCTTGAAGCTTACTTTAAACAGGAGATGCCAGACATTAAAATCAAATTGGCAGAGGATGGTGAACAAGCCTACGAGTTAGTTTCCAAATTTAGACCTCGTGTCGTCTGGACATGCATTCGAATGCCCCGGATGAACGGTCTGACGTTAATAGAGTTAATCAAGAAAAACACGGTCACCAAAAATATTAAAGTTATAATATATACAGCGTATCATTCTGCGGAGATAAAGAATCAGGCTCTTGGATTGGGAGCGGATGTGTACCTTTACAAGGGCGACGACGGACAACTTGAAGAAGGATTAAAAAAGCTTACTAATTTTTTAAAATAGGGAAAAATAAAAAAAGCCAATCCTTTCGAATTGGCTTTTCTGCGCTCCTCTTGCGATCCGCTTTTTAAACTGTCTTAAATTTTGTAACTTATTAAAACATTTATTGTATATTTATTGTATAATTGGTAGGCGGAACAGGGATTGAACCTTATACTATCAAGT
>CAZNTS010000107.1:0-2876 GCA_964576045.1 uncultured Nitrospiraceae bacterium
GAGCCGCGTCGGCCATCGAGGCGTTGGCGTGTGCGCTCGTCATCAGGAACGACGTCATTCCACCCACAATAAACTTTGAGACCCCTGATCCGGAATGTGAGATCGATTGCGTCCCAAATAAGGCAAGGAGGCACGTTGTTACCATTGCCCTGAACAATTCTTATGCCTTCGGAGGCAATAACGCAAGTCTTGCCCTGAAAAAATTCAAACACCAAGGAGGATAACGTTGAGCACTGAGAGCGACATCGAAAGGGAGATTGTTGCCATCATATCTGACGTCTCGGGCTTCGAACCAGAAGACATTACGCCTGAAACGAACTTCTTTAAAGACCTCGAGATAGATTCCATCAAGGCAATCGAGATTACCGTGGCAATCGAGAAAAAGTTTAGGATATCTGTGAGGGATGAAGATGTTCCGAATATCACGACTGTGACCCAAGCGGTGGAACTTGTGAACAAATTAATAAATGATAAAAAAACAACTGATAAGGAATGATAACGATAGGTACGATGCGATAATCATCGGCGCAGGCATTGGCGGTCTGGTGTGCGGTTGCTATCTTGCAAAGGCCGGGATGAAGGTTCTAATATGCGAGCAGCATTATAAACCAGGAGGCTACTGCACCTCATTCAAACGTCAAGCCTTCACCTTTGATGCTGGCCCCCACTGCTTCGGATCTTACCGAGAAGGCGGCATTGCAAGGAAGATTCTTAGGGAACTTGAAGTTGACGGAAGACTAAGTATAATTCGGCCTGACCCAACCGATGCGATAATAACGCCTGATTATACGCTATTTTTTTGGAATGATTTAGAAAGAACGATCCTTGAGTTTCAATCGGCCTTTCATGATGAAGGGGATGGAATTCGTAACTTTTTTCATTCTATCCTGAGCACTGATCCGGATTTTTTTTCACAGCTAAGACATTGGACATTCAAAGAAATGTTAGACAACTTTATTAAAAGCGCCACATTGAAAACAATTCTCTCCTTTCCGTTGTTGGGAATCTGCGGACTGCCGCCATGGAAGATATCAGCATTTATAGGAGCAAAGCTTTTCTCTGAATTTCTTCTTGATGGCGGATATTATCCACAAGGAGGAATGCAGGCGTTACCCGATGCATTGGCGGGTCGGTTTGGAGATCTGGGAGGAGAGTTGAGACTGACAACATTGGTAAAAAGCATTCAAGTTAAAGACAATCAGGTGAGAGGCATCATTTTAGAAGATGGTCATTTTATCTCGTCAAAGTACGTCATTTCAAATTGCGATGCCCGTCTCACATTTCTTGATCTTTTGGGAAAAAACAAGATTGAAAAAAAATTCGCCCATAAACTCAAGAATATGACACCCTCTATTTCAAACTTCATTTTATATCTCGGTTGCGATAAGAAATTTAACCCTTCGCTGAAAGCCGGCACTACTTTTTGTTTTTTCCCTCATTACAATTTAGATAGAGCCTACAAAGCGACTCTCTTAGCCGACCTTGCAAGTTATGGAGGATACATGATACGGGTTTCGCACGATAAATCAGCCATTATCGCTATGATACCAGCATCCTACAAAAATGCGACATACTGGAAAACTAACAAGCATAAATTCCTAAATTCTTTTGTAGAAAGAATAGAAAAGTATTCACTCCCACATTTGTCAGAACATATAAAATGTAAAGAGGCAGCCACTCCCCACACTTTGCATAGATACACCTTGAATTATAGGGGTGCCTCTTTTGGATGGGCAGCGACTCCTTCTCAGCTGGCCGTACCTGACCTAAGAAGACCTTCTTTTATCTCCGGTCTGTTCTTGACTGGACATTGGACAACTCTGGGAACCGGCGTCTCTGGAGTGGCCTACGTAGGATGTGATACAGCAAAGATAATCTTGAGAAAAGAACACCAATGAGATAAACTGACAGTTATGAATAAAGAAAAATATATACAAGAAGAATTGTTGAAAGCCACCCGTTCATTCGTTGGACTACTTTTGCTTATCGGAGCTCCTGCAATCCTCTTATTAAGCATGTTGGATTATTTTGTTACACCTGAAAAATTTAAGATCTTTTTTCTTTATAGATTAATAGCAGCGTCTCTTTATATCTTTTTATACTTCGTCTTTGAGAGAGTGAAGAAATACCCCCTCTTCTTTCTTATTTCTGGCACATTGATAGTCTCTACAATGGTTGAGTTAATGGTACTGTCCTTTGGTGGACATCAATCCACCTACTATGCCGGGTTTATCATCGTTTTTATTTTTTTGTTCGGTCTGCTTCCAATCTCCTTTGGAGTCTCACTGATTCTCGCCTCACTAATTTATGGAACTTATCTGCTCCCTATTTTAGTCTTTGACAGTATTACAAATCCGCGCCTTTTCATTAACAACAACATCTTTTTGTTGGGCACCTTTACCAGCGCTCTGGTTTGGAGACACATAAATTATAAAATTCACATCAAGAAACTTTCCCTTGAATACGACCTTGCGCAGGACAAAGAGAAGCTTGGGCGTTATTCTACCCAATTGGAGCAGCTCGTCGAGGAAAGAACCAGGGAACTGAACAAGTCAGAGGTGATGCTGCGATCACTTTTCGAAAACGCCAATGACGGCATCGTGATCATGGATAGGGACGGCATTATCCTCACCATCAATCAAAAAGCGTGCGAGATACACGGTTTTGATAAAGATACCCTCGTCGGGGTTAATTTAGGGCTTCTGGAAACAGAGGAGAATAAGCAACTATATAAAGATAGGAAAGAGCGCATCCTGGCTGGCGAGTCCATGCTCTTTGAAACCCAGCATTATCGAAAAGACGGCAGCAGGGTCTCTCTGGAAATCAGCTCCAAAGCCATCGAGGTGGATGGAAATCTCCTAATCCAGTCTTTTCAC
>CAZNTS010000108.1:0-8287 GCA_964576045.1 uncultured Nitrospiraceae bacterium
TAGTGGAGAGTACCACACCGAGAACGGGACCGTACAAGAACCCTCCCAGGAGTCCCGTGACTTCACCTGGTATTGGCGCGATGACAACCTGAGTCACTTGCAATAAGATGAATCCGAGGAAACCAAAGGGGCCCAGGGACTCAATGAAGGCTCGCATTTTCTCCTCACTGGTAAAAAACCTTGTAGTCCTGTTAAGAATATGGACAAGAAGATGCACTATCCCCAAATCGTACAAAATCCAAGTGAGAAGAATAGTGACGATGATAAAGAATACGAGGAGCCTGAACCTGTTTTTTGTTCTGAGTTTTCCCTGCCTTGTAATGTTTTACCTCAACCGTGTTTCATTTCTCGAGTTTTTCGAGGAACGGCTTGATCAGGTCAATGGGAATGGGGAAGATAGTTGTAGAGTTTTTCTCAGCCGAAACCTCCACAAGTGTCTGAAGGTACCTGAGCTGCAATGCCATGGGCTGTGACGCTATAATTTTTGCTGCATCAGCGAGTTTCTGGGACGCTTGGAACTCACCGTCGGCATGGATGATCTTTGCCCTTCTCTCTCTCTCCGCCTCTGCCTGCTTTGCAATGGCTCTCTGCATCTCTGCGGGGAGGTCCACGTTCTTCACCTCCACGGTTGTCACTTTTACACCCCACGGCTCAGTTTGGAAGTCTATGACCTTCTGTAGGTCGGTATTCAGCTCATCCCTTTTGGTGAGAAGGTCGTCCAGTTGGCTCTGTCCAAGGACCGATCGAAGAGTCGTCTGGGCGATCTGCGACGTGGCGTAGAAAAAGTCTTCGACTGCCGTAATCGCTTTCACGGGGTCGATAACCCTGAAATAGACAACGGCATTAACTTTAACAGTGATATTGTCTTTCGTGATGATGTCCTGTGAAGGGACGTCGAAGGCGACAGTTCTCAGGCTGACCCTCACGAGCTTGTCGATGATGGGCCATATGATCACGAGCCCCGGGCCCTTCACGGGAATTATCCTGCCGAGCCTGAAGACGACGCCCCGCTCGTACTCTTTCAATACTTTTATGGCACTGGAGAGAAAGTAGAGGACGAAGAAAATGACAAAAAGAAAACCCATGAAAGACGGCGCTAATCCTGGCATGTTAACCTCCTCGTTTTTTGCGGACCTTTATGCGTAGGCCCAAGATTTCTTCGACTACCACTCTTTCATCTTTTGCTATTGGCTCGCCGGAAAAGGCGGACCACAACTCCCCACGGATGGATACCAGTCCTCCCTCAGAGGAGATATCCGCCTTTGCTACTCCTTCCATGCCTATGAGTTCCTCCCTGCCCGTAAGGGGCTTTGTCCTGTATGCCTTTAGTGCAAGACGAATGATGAGGGAGAAGAAAAGAACAGTAAAGGCCACGGCGGGCAGAACAAGGGATAGAGAGAGACGCACAAAGGGACCAGGGGATTCAAATAGCATGAGTGAGCCGATCGTCATGGCGATAATACCCCCGATGGTGAGGACACCGTGCGAAACGATCTTTACCTCCAGAACAAAGAGGATGATGGCGAGGATGATGAGGAGCAGTCCGGCATAGTTTACTGGTAATGTCTGGAACGCATAGAAAGCAAGAATAAGGGATATGCCTCCAGCCACACCCGGGAAGATTGCGCCCGGACTGATAAGCTCAAAAAAGAGGCCGTAGAAGCCAAGGAGCATAAGGACATAAGCAACATTCGGGTCGCTGATGAAGTTCAGTATCTTGAAACGAAGTCCTATTGTCTCTTTCAATACCTTCGCATCCTTTGTCTTAAGGATTTTTTCTCCGAAGACTGTCTGGACTTTTCTGCCGTCAATATCGGAGAGGAGGGTGGGCAGGTCTCTTGCCACGAGGTCTATAACGTGCTCTTTTAAGGCCTCGGTCTCGGTCGCCGAGATGCTCTCTCTCACGGCCTTTTCTGACCAATCGGCATTTCTTCCCCTGCTCTGGGCTAGAGACTTGATATATGCTGCGGCGTCATTGGTGACTTTGTCGGCCATTGTTTTATCCAGCTTTCCGCCGAGATTCACGGGATGCGCAGCGCCGATGTTGGTTCCCGGTGCCATTGCGGCGACATGAGCCGCCATGGCGATGAACACCCCCGCTGATGCCGCTCTGGCGCCGCTCGGAGCAACGTAAACGACCACAGGTACCTCGCTCCCAATGATCCCTTTCACAATGCTTCTCATGGATGTATCGAGTCCACCCGGGGTATCCAGCTCTATCACAAGTGCTTCGTAATGCTTCTTCGAGGCGTCATTAATGCTTTTGCTAATGAATTCAGCAGCGACTGGGTTGATCACCCCATCGATGTCTATTACCTTCACTTCTTTTGAGGCCTCTTTAGGAAAAATAGGAGATATGAAGGAAAGAAGAAACAGAAGGGACAAAGGCAAGAAATACCTTTTGTGCATGAAGAATTATACCACAAACAAGTCTGCTCACCATCCAGCCGAAAGTCGGGCATGGCCCTGCCCGTCTTCTCAGCCGATACTTTTTATGAAGGGGCATCAGTTTTGAGTTCAAGGGCAGAGGACCCAGCGTATTCATCGGTGGAATGATTGACCTGCAGGTATTTAGGCGGCAGTGCTTTGCTGCTGGATGAATTTATTGATGGTCAGAGGCGGCATTGCTGGCACAGCATACGAAGTAGCTTCTGGTCCATGTGGGCGGAATCCTTTGAACATGTCAATGCATTGGGAATCTTACGCTACTGCCATGTCATATGCAAAGAGGTGAGGCGACTAAAAACGAAAAGGAAGCTCTGCCTCGTTTATGGCCCTATGCATGGCGATATCATTGCCTCGTGCAATATGTCTAAGGAAAAGAAGGCGGCTTTGGGCGGAGACCTGGCGAAGACCCCCCAATGATGGTCTTCTAAGATGGAGGAACCGTCACCGCTGCCTCAACTATGCCAAATGTGCTGAGCAACGTGTTCTTTAGGCTGTGGCCTGAAAGAATGCCACGAATTCTATTCGTATGGAGAAGTCAAAGATTATTCGCTAAAGGGACTCTTACATGGTATTATAAATTGCTATGTTTCAGGAGACTCTCAGATGGCTCGTGCTGACCGTGAAAGACCTTGGCTACGCCGGTATATTTGTCATGATGGCGTTGGAGAGTACTTTTGTGCCGATTCCCAGCGAAGCTGTGATGATCCCGGCCGGGTATCTCGTTCAACAGGGCACTATGAATTTCCCCCTCAGCCTTTTGAGCGGTATCATGGGAAGTGTGGCAGGCGCTTATTGTAACTATTACATTGCCTTGTGGCTCGGAAGACCTTTCATACTCAAGTATGGCAAGTACGCTGGAGTATCCAACGAGAAATTCCTGAAAGTGGATAGATATTTTCATAACCATGGCGAGATCACTACATTCATCGGGAGACTGATACCGGTGGTCCGTCATCTTATCTCGTTCCCGGCGGGTCTTGGGCGTATGAATCATGTTAAATTCACTGTCTATACCGCCTTAGGGGCGGCCTTCTGGGTCACGGTCCTACTCGGTTTAGGTTTCCTGATAGGTGAAAAAGAGGCGCTCATCAAGAAGTATCTCTCGCAGATCACTCTGGGTCTTCTTGTTCTGTCGACCATGATAGTGACGATGTATGTCTATTTGAGAAGAAAATTCATAGGCAAGCCAAGGAACGAATCCTCTTCCTTATAATACGGTACAGGAGCCGTACTATACCACGTGTTTTTTTCCAAAGGATGATTATATTCTATTGAAAGAACCTACGTGGAGAACTAAAATATCCAAGTGAATGAATTGATCATAATCGGGGGGGGGCTTGCAGGGACCGAGGCCGCGTGGCAGGCGGCTGTGAGGGGAGTGAAGGTGAAGCTTTTCGAGATGAGACCACGCAAACTGACGGAAGCTCACAGGACTGGACTTTTCGGTGAGCTGGTTTGCTCCAACTCTTTTCGTTCTGCCAATCCCATAAGCGCCCCAGGGTTGCTGAAGAAGGAACTTCAAATGGCAGGCTCCCTCATCATGAAGGCTGCGGAAGTTTCGCGGGTTCCCGCGGGAGGCGCCCTTGCCGTGGACAGGACGGCGTTCTCGGAATTCCTCACCGACGCAATCATCCGCCACCCCAATATTGAGATCGTGAGGGAAGAGGGGCAGAGCATACCGGACCCCCCTGTCATCATCGCCACCGGGCCTCTTACTTCAGGCCCCATGGCGGAGGCGCTGGGAAGGCTTGTAGGAGAGAGCCATCTGTACTTTTATGATGCCATTGCGCCTATCATAGACGCGGAGAGTATTGACTATGAAAAAGTCTATTTTGCATCACGATACGGTAAGGGGGGTAACGATTATCTTAACTGTCCGATGACTAAGGAAGAGTATGTGGCGTTCCTTAATGCGTTGATGGAATCCGACATGGTAACCAGAAGGGATTTTGAGAGCGAGAAAGTTTTTGAGGGGTGTATGCCTGTGGAAGCCATGGCGATGAGGGGGAAAGATACGTTACGGTTTGGTCCTATGAAGCCGGTTGGCCTCAGAAACCCGAGGACCGGGAAAGAACCTTATGCGGTTGTGCAGCTCAGGCCGGAAAACAGAGAAGGTACTGCTTACAACATGGTTGGATTTCAGACGAGGATCAAGTGGCTAGAACAAAAGAGGGTCTTCAGGATGATACCCGGGCTTGAGGGAGCTGAATTTCTCAGGTTCGGAAGTGTGCACCGTAATACCTTTATGAATTCACCTCTTTTCCTTGGAAAGGACCTGTCAATTAAAGCGCGTGGCGGTGTCTATATCGCCGGCCAGATATCAGGAGTCGAAGGCTATATAGAGTCAACTGCCATGGGTCTGATTGCGGGTATAAATGCAGTAATGAGGATGAGCGGCAGGGAGGCTGCAGCTGTGCCGGTGACTACTGCCCATGGCTCCCTGATTCTACACATCACATCTCCCGCAACGAAGTTTGAACCAAGCAATATAAACTTCGGTCTCTTGCCAGCGATAAGCGAGGGGAAAGGAAAAGAGATAAGAAAGAACTTGATAGTCGAAAGGGCGATACGGGACTGGGAGGAGTACATCGCCAAGGTCGGTGATGCGGGACTACAAGGACTATAGCAATTTCTTTATCAGATATCTTGTCGCCGAGAGAGGGGCATCCGAGCATACGATTAGGTCTTACAGGAAGGATCTTGAAATCTTTCTTGATTACGTCCAGCCCAGTGCCGGGGATATCGAGATGATGGACGTGAGGGGTTTTGTCGCCGGGCAGATAAGCAGTGGTCTTAGTAAGAGCACTGTGGGTAGAAGGCTTGCTACGATAAAGTCCTTTTTCAGGTTTCTGCAGAGGGAGGGGTACATAAAGATAAATCCCGCGCGTCTTGTTAATACCCCGAAAATGGCAAAGCCTCTGCCGAAATTTCTTACTGTGGATGACGTCTTTTCTCTCATCGAGAAGCCCGAAGGTATCGGGTTCGGTTCTGTACGAGACAGGGCTATCCTCGAGTTGCTCTATTCCAGCGGTCTGAGGGTGAGCGAACTGTCAAGCCTTAACAGCGATGATCTGAATTCGAGGGAAGGGTTCGTGAAGGTCAGGGGGAAGGGAAGGAAAGAAAGAATCGTTCCGATGGGTAAAAAGGCCGTGGAGGCGTTGAAAGCGTATATGATAGAAAGAGTTCTCCTGAAGAAGAAAGATCGGGCGCTTTTCCTGAACCGGAGTGGAACGCGGTTGACAGACCGGGGTGTTAGACGTATAGTAGTTAAATATGCAAGGGCGGTGTTACAGGACAGCAGGATAGGGCCACATACACTAAGGCATACTTTCGCGACTCATCTTCTTCAGGGCGGTGCGGATTTGAGGGTGATCCAGGAACTTCTGGGCCACTCGTCCCTGTCGACAACTCAGAAATACACCCATCTGGACATTACACATTTGATGGATGTGTATGATAAGGCCCATCCTATGGCGAAGGAAGACGAATGAAACGCGGATTCTTCGCTTTATTTCCGCTAAGGCTGGAATCCTGATATTGGGGGAATGCATTCCCAGATAAAAATGGGGAATGACATAGTAATGAAGGAGACTTAGGACATGTTCAGGGGGACTACGATTCTTTGTGTGAGGAAAGAAGGAAAGGTGGCCATCGGTGGCGACGGCCAGGTCACCTTCGGCAACACTGTGCTCAAGCATAACGCGAAGAAGATACGGAGAATG
This sequence comes from uncultured Nitrospiraceae bacterium, assembly GCA_964576045.1. Classification (GTDB taxonomy): domain Bacteria; phylum Nitrospirota; class Thermodesulfovibrionia; order Thermodesulfovibrionales; family UBA9159; genus CAZNTS01. The sequence continues at coordinate 6,171 of CAZNTS010000108.1, forward strand.
TACAACGACAGGATTGTGGCTGGCTTTTCCGGAGCCACAGCAGATGCGTTCACCCTTTTCGAGAAGTTCGAGTCGAAGATAGAATCCTACAGAGGCAATATCACGAGGGCAGCGGTCGAGCTGGCAAAGGACTGGAGAACCGACAAGGTACTTAGAAGACTCGAGGCGCTTTTGATCATAGCGGATGTTGAGCACACATTCATCATCTCAGGCAACGGAGATGTGATCGAACCCGAGAGCGGGATTGCGGCGATAGGTTCCGGTGGTCCATATGCGCAGGCAGCTGCGACCGCGCTTTATGAGAATACCTCTTTTGCTCCAAATGAGATAGTCGAGAAATCAATGCAGATCGCTGCATCGATTTGCATCTATACGAATACTGCTGTTACCGTAGAGGAGTTGAATGGATAATCTCACACCTAAAAGGATAGTGGAAGAGCTTGACCGGTATATTATCGGTCAGAACAAGGCAAAGAAGGCGGTTGCTATCGCGTTGAGAAACAGGTGGAGGAGACAGAGACTTTCCGACGAAATCAAAGACGAGGTGCTTCCAAAGAATATCATCATGATAGGACCTACAGGGGTCGGAAAGACCGAGATTGCGAGAAGGCTTGCGAAACTTGCGGGTGCTCCTTTTGTGAAGGTGGAGGCGTCAAAGTTCACCGAGGTCGGCTATGTGGGGCGAGATGTGGAGTCGATGATACGGGATCTCACGGAGATTTCACTCAATATGGTGAAAACCGAATACATGGAGAAGGTCCAGGAGCGTGCGAGGGCATTGGCTGAAGAAAGGCTGCTCGATTATCTGCTTCCACAGCCCCGCGCCCTAAGGAGTGCGGAGGCGGAAGAGGATAAGGAAAAATACCGGCAGACCAGGGAGCGGTTGCGGCAGCAGCTCCGCGAAGGAAAGCTTGATTCGCGTTACGTCGACATAGAAGTTAAGGAGAAGGCAATGCCTTTTGGTGTTGTCTCTAACGTCGGGCTTGAGGAATTAGAAATCAATCTCAAAGAGATGCTTGGCAATTTTCTTCCCGAAAAACAAAAGAGGAAGAAGGTGAAGGTTCCTGAGGCGATGATCATGCTCTTGCAGGAGGAGGCCGGAAAACTCATCGATATTGACAAGGTGACAAAGGAGGCGATCGAGAGGGTGGAGCAGACAGGGATCGTCTTTGTCGATGAGATAGACAAGATCGCAAACAAGGGATCTTCCTATGGACCGGACGTTTCCCGTGAAGGGGTGCAGCGGGATCTTCTTCCCATAGTTGAAGGCTCCACTGTGACGACGAAACACGGGCCTGTGCGCACGGACCATATACTATTCATCGCTGCTGGCGCGTTCCACATGACAAAGCCGTCAGACCTCATCCCTGAACTGCAAGGGAGATTTCCGATAAGGGTGGAACTCGAACCTCTCGGAAAGGGCGAGTTCGTAAGGATCCTTAAAGAGCCATACAACGCCCTTACGAAGCAGTATGTAGCGCTTCTCGAAACTGAAAACGTGAATATCGAGTTTACCGACGACGCCGTGGAGGAGATCGCGAATATTGCAGCAGCGGTAAACGACAAGGCAGAGAATATAGGTGCGAGAAGGCTTCATACTGTACTTGAAAAACTCCTTGAGGATATCTCCTTCGAGGCGCCGGAGAGGAAGAACGGAAAACTGGTCATCGATAGCATCTATGTCCGCACGCAGCTCGCGGATATCGTAAAGGATGAGGATTTGAGCAGATATATTCTTTAGGAAATGCCAGACTAGTGACATCCCCCTTCTTAGGATTAAAAGGAACGTTATGAGCAGGGCGGATGCATTCCGACGGTGACACGTAGTCATGTGTTCCGCTTGGATATAACGATTTTATGGACAAGCTTTATTCAAAATCTCTGATTAGTCGTTATCTGTTACTCATAGTTGTATTTTTGCTCGCATCCTGCGCCTCGTCCCGCTACGAGACTTATACTGAACCGCGAACAGCGGTAGCTTCTTGGTACGGGGCCGATTTTCACGGTAGGCCGACCGCATCTGGGGAAAAGTTCGATATGTACGGTCTAACCTGTGCGCACAAAGAGCTGCCCTTCGGCACTGTTTTGCAGGTGACCAATACAAAGAACGATAGGAC
>CAZNTS010000109.1:0-4257 GCA_964576045.1 uncultured Nitrospiraceae bacterium
TCTTGCTGGGGGACGAAATACACGAGCGGACAAATCCCTCTCTGATGAACGTCGGCTGCGGGTCCTGCCGCGAACTCATGGGAATTACGCCCGAGATTTGTACATCATCTGCAAAGATAACCTGTGTCGATACGGACAATGACGCCCTTGCGTTTGCCCAGGACCGTCTCTCATATGCAGGGTTAATGCCGCAAGTGGAACTCAGGAAATACAACGCTCTAAGAATGTTCGACGACGAGACAAATGAGCACGAGTTCGGAAAGCAGGATATTATCTACAGCGTGGGCCTGTTCGATTATCTCCCTTCTGATTTTCTCACCAAACTTTTCGCTGCGCTCTATCGGCTGCTGAATCCCAGAGGAAAACTCATCGCCGCCTTCAAGGACGCCGATACCTACAGGCCCCAAGACTACCATTGGATTGTCGACTGGGACGGTTTCCTGCAGCGCACAAAAAAAGACTTTAGAGAAATAATGACAGGTGCCGGAATCCCCAGTGAAGCTATTTCCGAGACAAGCATTGAATCTGGCGTTATAGTCTTTTACACGATGACACAGCTGACATAGAACAGACTCAGCAGTGGTATCTGGCGGGTTTTCGCCATGCTATACTATGCTCCATGAGGAGGTCAAAGTGCTTTCTCATAAAGTCGCCTTAGTGACCGGTGGCACCAGAGGCATCGGACGTGCTGTAGTGCGCTCTCTTTCAAGAGAAGGTGCCGACTGCGCTTTCACCTACACAAGGAACCGGGAACTCGCTGAATCTCTTGCCGGCGAGATAAGGTCCACCGGACGACGTGCACTGCCAGTTCAGGTGGACGTGCGTGATTTCGAGGGAACAAGACTGTTAGTCCAGCGCGTCCGAGAAGAGTTAGGTGGTCTCGATATCCTTGTGAACAACGCTGGAATAACCCGTGACAGGTCTCTCGTTATGATGTCGAGAGAAGATTGGACGGAGGTTATAGATACTGACCTTACCGGGGTCTTCAATACTACCCGATCCTGCATCATTACTTTCATGAAACAGCGCAGCGGGAACATAGTGAATATCTCATCGGCAAGCGGGATCCATCCTTTGCCTGGCCAGACCAATTACGCAGCTGCAAAGGCTGGAGTTATAGGGTTCACCAAGTCTCTAGCGAAGGAGGTCGCCGCGCATAACATACGGGTAAATGCGGTTGCCCCCGGGTTCATCGAGACTGACATGACCGGAATCATGAGTGAGAAACAAAGGAAACGAGTCCTTTCAACCCTTCCTCTGGGGAGGTTCGGAGATTCTTCCGAGGTCGCTGAGACCGTTCTTTTCCTTGTCAGCAACGCGTCGAACTATATCACAGGCGAAGTGATCCAGATCGACGGGGGTTTGGGCCTGCTGTGACGCCTAGCAGAGTCGTAATTACCGGAATCGGAGTTCTCTCGCCTATCGCTATAGGGAGAGACAGTTTCTGGAACGCCATGATTGAGGGCCGGACGGGATTCAGCCCCATTACGGTGTTTGATACAGGATCCTTCAATGTGCGCAGCGCAGGTGAAATACGGGACTTTGACCCTGAGGTCTTTATCGGCAAAAAGGGACTTCGCGACTTGGATAGAAGCACAAGACTTGTGTGTTCTGCTGCACACCTAGCCCTGGATGACGCCGGTTTTGAGGTCAGCGCTGAGAGCACTCATCTCATAGGTGTTGCGGTCGGGACAACCTTCGGTAGTCTTCACAGTATTTCCCAGTTCGACCTCCAGGGCCTCCGAGAGGGGCCTAGATATGTCAATCCGTCCCATTTCCCCAACACGGTGATCAACTCACCTGCAAGCCGTGTCTCCATACGCTTCCAGATAAAGGGCTTCAACACGACGATATCGACTGGTTTCTGTGCATCGCTGGATGCATGCTGCTACGCGTCCGACTTTATCAGGATGGGCAGGTCCGCAGCTGTCCTTGCAGGAGGTGTCGAGGAACTCTGTGAGGAGACCTTCCTCGGATTTAACCGCCTTGGGTGGCTCTCCGGAAGCGATGGTTCGGCGCCGATCTGCTGTCCTTTCGATTCGAGGCGAAACGGCATTATTTTCTCAGAGGCGGCAGGGATACTGGTTCTTGAAGATTCTCTGCACGCCGAAGGAAGGGGCGCAGAGATACTCGCTGTGGTGAGAGGGTATGGAAATTCCTTCGAAGTATCCTCCAAGAAGGAGCCTCACAGAGGCAGAGAAGGTTTGAAAAAGGCCATAAGGATAGCCCTTAACGATGCTTCTCTTTCTCCAGAAGACATACACTATGTGTCGTCGTGCGCAAATTCAACCAGGGAACTCGACCGGATCGAGACAGCCGTAATCAGGGAAGTATTCGGAAAGCATGCCTCTAGACTTGCCGTAAGCTCAATAAAGTCGATGGTCGGGGAATCTTTCTCCGCATCAGGTAGCGTCTCCGTGATAGCAGCGGTCGGCGCAATCAGGAAGGGCTTTATACCTCCCACTGTAAATTATAGAGATAACGACCCTGAGTGCGATCTTGATTATGTCCCCAACTATGCACGGCAGGGAAACCTCGAAAACGTCCTCGTGCTCGCTTCCGATCCTTATGGGAACAACACCGCACTGATCCTTGGGAAAAATGAGGGATGACAGATGCAACTCGATTTTGAGGAGATAAAAAAACTGCTGCCACAACGGTTTCCATTTATGATGATCGACAGGATTCTTGAGCTGGAGCTCGGTAAAAGAGCCGTTTCCATCAAGAATATTTCGGGCAATGATATCTTCTTTCTAGGTCACTTCCCTCAGAAGGCAATTATGCCCGGAGCAGCAATCATCGAAGCTATGGCCCAGACCGCGATCGTGCTCTTTGCGGTCTCCGGAAAAGATCCGCAAAGTGGTGCGCAGCCACTTTATTATTTCGGATCTGTAAAAGCCCGTTTTTTTCATCCCGTGGTTCCCGGTGACCAGTTGAAGATAACCGTGGTGAATGTCAAGTCCCTGCCGGGAGGCGCCTGTGTTTCGGCGGAGGCCGTTGTTGCCGATAAGAAAGTATCGGAGGCTGAACTCGTGTTCAGTGTAAAGTAATAATGAATAGACGTGTCGTGATCACAGGGCTCGGCATTGTCTCCTCCATCGGCATCGGATGGGAAGAATTCTGGAACAACCTTCTGAAGGGCAAGTCCGGCATCAGTCCGATATCGTCCTTTGACACATCCAGCCATTTCAATCACAACGGTGGAGAAGTAAGAAACTTCAGCCCTGATGATCGCATCCGGCGAGAGAAACTGCCTTTCCTTAGCAGGGCTTCACAGTTGGGAATCAGCGCTGCAGCCCTTGCGTTCAAGGATTCCAACCTGCCGATCAAACTCTCTAATAGGAAGGTGGGCGCCTGTATAGGTATCACCTCTGGGTCGGTTCAGGCAATCGAGCATATCAATGACAGATTAATGAGATGCGAGGAGCCGGAAAAAAGTCTTCTCTGTCAACTGCCTGTGCATTCCACCACTGCAAGCATTGCCGATGAGTTTGCGTTGAATGGACCCAACTATATATTCTCTACTGCTTGCTCTGCGGGAAACTATGCTTTGGGATACGGTTTTGATCTCATCCGTCTTAGCAGGGCGGATATTGTCTTTGCTGGAGGATCGGATCCCTTTTCACGGATATCTTTCACGGGATTCAACCAGTTCTCTGCTGTGGCCCCTGAAAAATGTCAGCCCTTTGACAGGAACAGGAAGGGCATGATGGTCGCGGAGGGAGCAGCAGTGTTAATTCTCGAGGCGCTGGAGGGCGCTCTTGAAAGAGATGCGCATATATATGCGGAGATACTGGGCTATGGATTGAGTTGTGATGCCGGACATATGACCCAGCCCTCAGTCGAAGGGGTTGCGCAGTGCATGCTAAAGGCGATGCGCGAGGCTGGCATAGAGAGGGACGAGGTGGACTATATCAGCGCTCACGGTACCGGCACAATCGCAAACGATAAACTGAATGAGCTGCCCTTCCACCAGCATCACTACTGGCTTCTGCTTCAGCCGACTTACCAGAGCCTTCCCTGCACCTGTAAACAGGGTGACCGAAAATCTCCGAGCCGTTTTTTCGTATTTGGGAGTAAGCTTGTCTCGGGAAGCAACCCGCCCGTGCGAGCAACCACGGGCAGACTCGGTGTTAGGTGTAACGGAAGCCGTCTGATCTACGGCTTCCGTTCTTTGTGTTTTGGGAACGCTGTAGCAGGGCAAGCAAGCGGCTGCTTGCGGACGTGAGGCAGACTCCGCCGCCGGATTTTGTGCAG
>CAZNTS010000110.1:0-10455 GCA_964576045.1 uncultured Nitrospiraceae bacterium
TGAAACCTTACCTTGGGAGGCAAAATCTGAGGCCGAAGGGATGATGATACGTACCGAATGCACTCTTTTCTATAGCTAAACGATATGTTTGCAACGGTAATATTTATGCCGTTAAAAAGGTACTGCGTTAATCGGTGGACCTAGCACAAAACCTTGCATCAAATGTTATGTTGCTTCTTGGGGATCTTGGAGAGCAACGTTACAACCTGACATTTCCGCGAAAAAGTGTACACTGGGTTAAGTCTCATCTAGGAGTTGTTCATGCTGTTTCGGACTCCTATCCTCTAACAAAGTCCATGCGTACAGTGACCGCAGCAAAACTATGCAGACTTATGGATATCTGATCGCCGACTAGTTCAACCAATTATTTTACCTTGACCAAAGGATATTTCTCCTTCATCTCTTTGGTTATTAGACCAACTCCGGCGCGGTTTTCAACGGTCTCAAGGATAATCATCTTTTCAAACTCTTCAATGTTAATTGTGGCACGCTTTCCTTTATTTTCAAGAGATTTCAAGATGCACCCGTCGAGTTCTTTTTCCGTGTCCATACCCGAAATCTCGCCCTTATGTCCCCTTCTGACGACCCGAACGAAGAATCTGCTGTCCCCCAGTTGATCGATATAAGGGGAAACAGCCTCCTTTGCCTTGTCCACAAAATCGGCGACGTCAAACTGAAAATTCCTCTCCAGGGGTACGATCTGGCCAAGAGATCTCAGCCTTCCCGGATTTTCCCGCCGGATGCTCTCCAGTGTCTCCAAGAAAGCGGGCATATCCGCAACATAGCCGAGGATAACGTCCCGATAGCCCGAGCCCTTGAACTCTCCATACCTATTTAGAAGCCGCAGTACATGCCGTTCCTGTCTCTTTTGGGCGGTGGCCAGGACATTCCACTTTTCCATAAACTCTCCTTTCAATTATTGTATTGCGATTTCCGGCATTTTTCCATGATCTCCCGTCCGTCGTCAAGAACGACGTTCAATTACAATCTCCCCGACTAGCACATGGTCATTGAAAGGGTAAAATAAATATATGGAAAGAGAAACATACTTGTACAGGAAACTTGAGAGCAACACAGTCAGATGTCTCACCTGTCAGAGGAGATGTGTCATTTCCGAAGGCAAGACTGGTTGGTGTTATACGAGGAGAAACAAAGGGGGAATTCTCTATAGCCTAATTTATGGAGAGGTTTCATCACTTTCAATAAATCCCATAGAGAAGAAACCAGTGTTCCATTTATATCCCGGCTCCTGGTGGCTCTCTCTTGGGACCCTAGGGGGCAATTTCAGATGCCCCGGCTGTCAGAACTGGGAAATGGCGCACTGGAAGAACAGTTCGATGTATTCGAAATATCTTTCTCCGGATGAAGCGGTAGAGCAGGCCAAAGCTTCAAAGTGCATCGGCATATCATGGACATTCAATGAACCTACCATCTGGTTTGAATACACCCTGGACTCGGCAAAATGTGCCAAATCTCGTGGGCTTTTTACCAATTATGTTACGAATGGGTATATCACGAAAGATGCATTTTCCGAGATAGCACAGTTTCTAGATGTCTATAGGGTCGATGTCAAAGGTTTTTCTGACAGGACATACCGGAAGATGGGTCACATAAAGGAATATAATGGAATCCTCAGAGTGACGGAAAAGGCCAGAAAGTATGGGATGCATGTTGAGGTCGTCACAAATGTCATCCCTGGATTCAACGACAGCGAAAAAGAGTTGCAGGACATCGCATCCTGGATCAAGAACGCCCTTGGACCTGAAACGCCATGGCATATTACGCGGTTCTACCCCCACCTGGATCTCGGTCACCTCGTACCTGCGCCTGTCGCCGAACTTGAAAAGGCGTGGCTGATAGGAAAAGGAGAAGGGCTCTGGTATGTTTATATCGGAAACGTTCCAGGCCACGAGAGAGAAAATACTTACTGTCATGTTTGCCAAGAACTCCTCATCGAAAGATATGTCTTCGACGTTGTAGCCAACAAGATCAAAGCCGGCAAGTGTCCCAAATGTGACGCAGTGATACCAGGAAGATTTGCCGATGTTTGACCCAGTCAAACTTGCAGAATCGACCTGCAAGGACGTCTGCAGAGATAGTCAGAGAAAATACTATCGCTTCAGACCTTCACGTTTCTACGGAGGGATATCCACGGCAGACTGCGTGGGGTGCTGTCTGCGATGCGTGTTCTGCTGGGCCTGGAAGATGGTCGCGATGCCCCCGGATCGGGGGGAGTTTTACCATCCGGCAAAAGTCGCAAAAAAAACTGACGGGTATTGCGGAGAAGAACCGTCTCAGTCAGATGCGTATCAGTGGGAATGAGCCTACAATAGGATGGGAGCATCTTGTCAACGTCCTCGATCTCATCGAAAACAAGTATCGCTTTATTCTCGAAACAAACGGCATTCTATTAGGAGAAAACGAGGATCGTGCGAGGGATCTTTCGAAATACATGAATCTTCATGTGCGCGTGAGCCTGAAGGGTACCTGCAAGGAAGAATTTTTGCAACTCACCGGAGCTCTACCGGAAGGATTCGATTTGCAGATCAGCGCCTTGGAGAACCTCATACGGCATGGAGTGAATTGTCATCCCGCCTGCATGACGAGCTTCAGTCCTCCTGATAACATTAAGGCACTGAGACGAAGGCTCAAGAATATTCATTCAAAGTTTGAGGACTTTGAAGTAGAGGAAATCATCCTCTATCCCCATGTCAAGGAAAGGCTCAAGAAATTCAATCTCACATATTATACTGCCCACAGACCGGATAATATTCCGCCCGAGCAGATATAGGCACGTCTTGCGATAATTCTTTCATCTCTTTGCACTCACATTTCATGGAGTCTTGGTGGTTGATAAATATCTTCATTCGCTAAGACAGAAGTATTCCTTGTTCTTCGAATGCCTGATCTTCAAACAGAGGGAACCATTCATTTCTTACAAATACAAAAGGCATTTCCTGCTGACAAGTCTTGCATTTTCTTATCTCGGCTGCTTCAATACCGAGGGCTCTTGCTTTCGATGCGGGACTGGGATGATAAGTGGTTTCATATTCGTGTTTGTGTTTATGCCTGTATTCCATTTCTTTGACCTCCTTATTCAAGGTTACTATAAGTCAAAGAGGATGTCGACACCGTCCATCTCTTGGTTCAATTCTTGTCCCGTAGAGTTCTAAGTCCTCCATATCAAGGCGACAAATATCCAGCTAATGTGCATAATTACACTTCCTAATGACTTCTTGCAGTTATAGCTTAAGATGAAGAGGAGAATTGGTAACTACAGCCCGGACAATCAAAGAGACCTTTATAAAAGGCACCTGTTTAATTTCTGGGCTTCTCCTGTGATTCCTCACAGAAACTTCCCGTCATTGTCCCATCCCACAGTTAAAGCTAATCACTTGTTAAAGTACACTTGCAAATAATATCCAGAGATGTCAAATCTCATCTTCTATATCGCCTGGGTTGTTAGGTTCCTTGACAGATATAACGGGGGGTGCAGATGATGAGGGTGGGCGAAACAAGTGTCCTGTTATCATGCCTTTTGTAGTGCCAAAGGCCGCTACTGCCCATGCGGCTAACAAGCCTATATAGTAGAAAATACTGACCCATTTAAACAGAGGAAGACCGGTATGACATGCCAATTGTGCAGTACCTGTGACACAAGTACCCACCGGGAAGGTGAATGCCCAATAAGTCAAGGCAAATCTCATTTGTCTGCGACGAGCCCGAAGGGTTAAGAGAATTGCAAAACAGGTCCAGAGGAACACAAACCCAAAAATAGGCACACTGTACAGCACCGCAAACAATTCAAATCCATGAGCAATTTGAGCAGGGACCGCCCCCTTTGCGACGGTACCAAGTATTCCTGCAACGGTCATCGATTGCCCCAAGGGGCCTAAAACAATCCATAGAGTGGGCACCCGAGAGGTGCCTGATGTGCCATGATGTGCTAACCGACTCCAGATCATTGATATGATAATTAGTGCAGCCACAAGACTTAAGCCAAACATAGAAAAACAAAGGTGAAACATAGTCTCTCTTAGTGCGCCCTCGGGGGTATAGGGAACAAGCATGGCACCGATTGCCGCCGATACCATAGGAGGAACAACGGGCATAAGCCATCCTCCAAAAGCGGAGTCTGGACGTACCTTAAATTTGGTAAACAAACGATATGGGATAATGATAGCAGAGCCAAGGCCTGTCATTGTGCCTATAAACCAGAGAGCCCAAGTAATTTTAAGGGCAAGCTCCTGGCCGATAAGATTATAACCCAGCAAAAGAGTCCCCCCTGCAACGGTGAGTGTGGCCATGGGGGGTGCCCCATAAAATTGTGCCATCATGGGGTCTTGGAAATGCCTTTTCCAGGCATTCTGTCGCCGGAATAAGAGGCCGCACGTCGCAAGAACAAGACCTATCAACATAAAAGAAGCAAGGCACCAGATAATGAGGGCAAAACCGTGAAGTTTATCTGAAAATACAGGTAACGATGCGGCTGCATTGGCAATAATTCCTGTGCCCATCACCGAGGCAAACCAGTTAGGGCCTAATTCATAGTCATTGGTTGCTCCTGTGACTGAATAAAAAAAACGCTTCCACCAAAACCCTTTAACGTTGGTATTTTTAAAATTGTTGTCCATATCTTTCTATCATATATGAGTGGCGCTTCCTTATCTAGGATTATCAATTATGCGTTATACCAGCAGAATTATATCATGAAAAGTCTTGACTATTTCCAGAAGAGGAAGCATTCAACAAAATCATTTGGCCTTTTTATGAGGTTTTTTTGGAGCTTAGTTCTGGATAAAGCGCGCATTTATAAAGAAGGGTTATTTGCTCAAACCTCAAGCAATCGGACTAACCTTAAAAAACAACGAACTCCTTGTAAGGATTCCTGTCAAACATGACGAATATACCGACAATATTCTCAAGCAGTATCTGGAGCTTTCCAACAGAAATGACTACTTCAAACTATTATCGGCCTCTGATGCCTCCTGCGTATACGCTCAGTTATCATTTTTTTGACCTGAAGCCATAGGCGCGTTTGCTCCTCGACAGGAGCATGTGGCCCTCAGTGTCTACCATCAAAAGACCTTTTACTCAATGCACCGGCATGCTTTAAATGTGACCGGAGTTCAGAAAGTGTTTACAGAGAGTCATAGTAGTGGCATTTGTGCAAAGATATGGTTTAAATTAATGCAAGGCAAAAGTTAAAGTTACATTTTGTTGTCAAGAGAATATGAAGACCGCCCTGCTATTGAGCAAGTGCATATCATTATGATATTCTTCAATTTTGGAAGACTATTGCTGGAATTCAAGGCCAATGAGTGAGGATGATTTTTTATGCCATATCGCGCATGGTTTCAATGCATCAACGAAGAGTGTAAGGCGACGTATCCGCTGAATTCGATTATCTACCTCTGTAAGACCTGCGGTTCACTGCTGGGGGTGCAACACGACATGCAGGCCCTCTCACGACGCGACGCAAAAGCGTGGATGAAGCGCTTCGAAGACCGTTACAAGTCGACCCAGTGGCCCTACGGCTCAGGCGTCTGGGGCAAGAAGGAGTGGATACTCCCTCAGATCTCAGACGATAACATCGTCTCCCTTTACGAAGGCGGCACAAACCTGTTCTGGGCAGAGCGGTTCGGGAAGATGCTTGGCCTGGACAACCTATGGATAAAGCTCTGCGGAAACTCCCACAGCGGTTCTTTCAAGGACCTCGGTATGACGGTGCTCGTGTCTCAGGTGAAGCAGATGATTAGCGAAGGCGCTCCGATCAAGGCCGTCGCCTGCGCATCGACCGGTGACACCTCCGCTGCCCTCGCCGTTTACTGTGCCGCGGCAGGCATCCAGTCCATAGTCTTGCTGCCAAGGGACAAAATCTCGATCGCCCAGCTTGTCCAGCCCATTGCCAATGGCGCGCTGGTCCTTTCCCTAGACACTGACTTCGACGGCTGCATGCGCATCGTGCAGGAGATCACGCAGGACGAGACGATCTACCTCGCCAATTCTATGAACTCGCTACGCATCGAGGGGCAGAAAACCGTTGGCATCGAGATTGTCCAGCAATTCGACTGGGAGATCCCGGACGTAATCATCATCCCCGGCGGGAATCTGGGTAACGTCTCGGCCCTTGGTAGCGGATTGCTCATGATGAAGGACCTTGGCCTGATCGCAAGGCTGCCGCGCATTGTGGTCACACAGGCCCAGCGGGCCAATCCGCTCTACCGATCCTATCTGAAAAACTTCGCGATTTTTGAACCTGTCCAAGCAGAGAAGACCTTAGCCAGCGCCATCCAGATCGGGAATCCCGTCAGTGTGCAGAAGGCAATCCGTACACTCAGGCAGTTCAACGGCATCGTCATAGACGCTACTGAGCAGGAGCTGGCCGATGCGGCAGCCCTCGGCGATACCACCGGCATGTTTAACTGTCCCCACACGGGGGTCGCCCTGGCGGGACTGATCAAACTGATAAAGGCAGGAAAGATCGATAAGTCGGAGCACGTCGTCGTCATCTCGACGGCTCACGGACTGAAATTCACCGACTTCAAGATCCAGTATCACCAGGGTACCCTGAATTTTCCATGTCACTTTGTAAACAAACCTATTGAGTTGCCGCCCCGCGTCGACGCCGTAAAAGATGCGTTGCAGCAGGCTTTAGAAAAAAGGAGAGAAAAGAATGTCTAAGAACCCCTCAGACGCGAAAAAGTGGCATCCTTCCACACTCGCTATCCACGGTCTAGGTCGAGTTCCCCATGCACATTACGCCGTTTCGACCCCGATAGTTCATACATCTAACTATTATTTCGATACCGCGGACGAAGTAGAAGAGTTTATGCGAGCTAAGGGGCAGGGCAGGGTGATTCGCGAACATGAGTACGCCCGCTACGGCAACCCCACCCAGCAGGAGACAGAGCGGAAGCTCGCGGCTATCGAGGGCGCAGAGAGCGCGGTACTCTATTCCTCTGGCATGGCTGCGGTGCTCCTGGTGATCATGACTTTCATGAAGCGCGACGGACACATCATCTTCACCGGGGACTGCTACCGCCAAACAAGAGACTTCGCCACCAACTTTCTCGGGAAGTTCGGCATAGATCACTCCATCGTTGACCCGACAGCTGAAGCAATTAGCGAGTCGATTAGGCCGAACACGAACATCATCTTTACGGAGTCGCCCACAAATCCTTATCTGCGAGTGCTCGACATACCGTCAATTGTGAAGGTCGCCAAAGAACGGAACATTATGACAATAATCGATGCGACGCTGGCAACACCTTATAACATCAGACCACTGGAACTTGGCGTCGATGTGGTCCTCCATTCCGCAACCAAGTACTTCGGAGGCCACAACGACCTCATGGCAGGCGTTGCCCTCGGCTCAGCAACCCTCATGACAGACCTGTACAAAATGCAGCGAATGATGGGCGCCACACCCGGCCCCTTCACCTGCTTCCTGCTCGAACGCGGACTGAAGACCTTCGGCATGCGCATGGAGCACCACAATAGTGCCGGTTTGGCAGTGGCCCGCATGCTTGAGGCCCATCCAAAAATCGAGAAGGTCTGGTACCCTGGCCTCGCATCTCACCCTGACCACAAGCTCGCGAGGGAACAGATGAAGGGTTTCGGCAGCGTCATCAGCTTCCTAGTGAGGGGAGGCAACACAGAGACGCGCAAATTCATCGATGCTCTCGAGCTCTTCCTCATTACGCCGAGCCTCGGTGGCAGCGAAAGTCTCGTCACGCAGATGTCGACCATGTCCTTTTTCGATTATCCTGAAGACTACCGAAAGTCCATCGGTATGGTCGACAACCTCGTTAGACTCGCCCTAGGCCTGGAAGACGTGGAAGACCTGATCGCTGACCTCAAGCAAGCCCTGAATAAGGTCTGACCTAACCGTGACTGCGGGGACGTGATGATAAAGATCAAGTGCCCTATCTGAGGAAACGATTACTACTACAAGTCGTCGTGTTTTGACATTATGAGACTATACACTGGAAAGATTGTTGCGCTCCAGTGCGGATGACATGCCCCCAGAAGGTTCGTCGTGCGCGTATCTACCAAAGAACCGTTGACATGATGGGTCGTGATTTCTTATTCGATGACCCAGATAGCGCAGTTTCTGCCCAATCGCATTACCTTGCTCGATGTGCTGCCAAAAAGAAACTCCTCTTTCTTAGATATTCCCCGCCTTCCTATGACAATAGTACAGCATTCGAGCCTTTGTTGGATTTCTAAGATGGAGTCAGCGACCGATGGACAATGTCTTATATCCAGAATAGTTTTCACCTTATCTTTTACGAAGCCCGACTGGATAAGTATCTGGCGGAATCTGTCAAGCATACGATTCGCCTCAGACTTATGTTCCTCAATCCAAGCGGTGCGGTCCTTATCAGTTTGGAAGTAGTCTAGTGGAGGTTCAGGAATGACATTGAGTATGGTCGCGCGAAACCCCGAAACTCCGCCTAAAAAATCCGCAACATAAGAAACTGCGCGCTCTGCGTTCTCAGAATTATCCACGGAGATAAGGAGGTGTCGGTCTTTGTTGATAGAATTCATACTTTTTGTTCTCATTATATTTTCTCCTTGTCCAACTTACGATCTTCGGAGTTTATCTCTGACCTCTTCTATATCAGCAAGCAGTTCATGAGTAGTATCATAAAAGATATTCGCCCCCACGGAGAAGTGCAGCAGAACGAAGTTCAGAGCCTCCGGTATGTAAGGATAGATTTTCCTCAGGTTTACAACACGATTATTGAAAATAATGTTCAGGTCATCTGTATTTAATTGATGAAAGACCGATAAACCGCTCTCTTTTAGCTGTTCGACTGTCACATCACCACGACCTGTGAGATAAGCCAGAATATTTCCCAGCCCGAACAGGTCATATCCAAACATGTTCTCTTTGTGCAGATAATTAAAATCAAAATCTATCCAGCGATAAAGACCGGTTTCTTTTTGTTTAATGATATGGTCACGTCTGATGTCTCCATGTTTCTGATCGCGCTCGTGTAGAAACCTAATAGCATTCACCAAGTCAACATAATTATCTAGCACCGATGGGAAATGGTTATAGAAATAGTCTTCGTGATCCTTACCAAGCTCCAGTATATAATCCGCCAGTGTTTTCCCTCTGATGTAGTCAATAATCCTGACAATGTTGCCCGACGCATCATTCACACAAAAACCTTGCATAAAATTCGGATGCCCCCTAACTATATCAAGAATGACAGCCTCCTTTTGGGGGCTGCGGAAGCATTCAAATGTTAAATCGCCCACCCGTGCATTGAACCGTTCATGAAAGACCATTTTTATGATCTTTAAGTCTCCGTCTGATAAGTCTAAAGCCCTTCTCACCCAAAACTTCGGTTGCTCATCTATACTGAAACGACCTTCGCGCTCGTAATTTCGAATGAAGTATGGATGATTGTCAAGCATAAGCACGTCATCATAATCGACCCCAAAAAAATCCGACGTATCGTTGACAACCTTGAGTTTTTTCGGCACTTTGTCATGCCCTGCCCAATGGGCTATCATGTCTTTCAATTCATTTTCATTCATTAATAATATGCCTCCAGGTGTGAGGTTGTTCCTACCTCATAAATAAAACTTAAAGCATTTTGAAGGCTTATGCAACTGCCTGCATGTATGGAGATGGATACGGATTTTAAGCAATTGGCGACGGATTCTACCGTTACTACCTCCGGTATAAAAGGCTCTAAACGCTCCCCGAAGTAGTTAAAGCATCCGGGTTACCACCTCGCCTCAATAATTCTGGTACTAATCAACACGGTTATATCAGACCTCATCCGTGCGGTGTTCAGTGGGAGGAAGGATATGTTAGCTATGATTTCTTGCTTGTCTCTGCAAGAAACCAGTGATTTGTTTTTTGATCTGATCGCCCTGACAATGATGGCATTTGACAGTGGGCCTCGTTTCTAGCTCCTCGAATGACAAATTTATCAAATTTCTTGCCGCACTTGCTTCACACGTATTCGTATTCCGGCATATTAGCCCTCCGATACACCCATATGGATTTCTATAAAAAGTGTACATATTCTTAGAGTGTTCAGTGCCGAGTCCAGAAAATGCACTGCACGTAGATTTCACCATGTTTCGGAACGAGCGGCAATTGCAGCACGACGACAGCACGCCACTTCAGAGTGTACTAACGAATTAAATCAATAGGAAAAAGATCGGAGTCGGTGAGATTCGCACGTGCGAGATCCAGTGACTTTAAAGGGTGTTTCACCCATTCCGAAACGAATCCGAAACAACTATGAAAATTTAGAGCACTACTTCTTAAGGTCTATCATCGTTAAGACAAACTGCAAGTCAGGATCACAATTTTTGACCACAGAATCACTTCAGTATACCTTTCACAATAATATCCACTGCTTTCTCAGGAGTCAGCCCGTGGGCCATTAGTGTCTCCATCTGACGCTTGTCGACACTGCCTAT
>CAZNTS010000111.1:0-2936 GCA_964576045.1 uncultured Nitrospiraceae bacterium
TCACCATAAAGAGAATGAGTATCTCTGATATTTCATGGATAGCACCGAAATGGTCCCCTGTGAGTCCGCCGAACTTCTGTCTGAAGAACCACACTGAGAGAAGACTGAACAGAAAGAGCGTTACGAACAGTAAGAAAAGCAGCATGATGTTCTGAGCTTCGAAAACTCGTTCGATACAGCAGGAATAGACTGATAAAAAGAACAGAACGACAAGCAGGGAAGAGACAGCGAAAGTTCCTTTCCCAACTGAATCCACAAGGAGTTTCCCCAGTCCGTCCTGGCGCGCAGATACAGCACAGGCCAGGGAAAGGACCATCCCCCATTTAGAAAATACAGGCAGAAGGACCAACACCATGTGGTAAACAGGGGGAGCCGCATGAGAAATGACGAAGCTAAGAAAAAGAAATTTCAGGAGTACCGTAAAGACAATGGCGATCACGCCTGCTGCGCCCGATGAGCTGTCTTTCATCACGGCATGCCTTTTTTCCCTGTCAAGGTCTTCATCCCCGGTGGACTTTACAGCAAGGGCGTCGAAGGTGTCTGCAAGACCGTCCAGATGAAATCCTCCGTTCATGAGCACCCATGCAAGCAGGATCAGCACGCTTGAGACCTCCGCGGTGAACTGCCTCACCAAGTATGAGGCCATCGCTACGGCCACAAGCCCCTGGAACGCTCCCACAATAGGGAAAAGGGCTACCGACCGCGCAAGGTCCTTCTGAGTTATCTCTCCACTTATCCTTATCGGGATAATAGTCAGGAACTGGAACGACAGTAGGAGGGATCTCATTCATTCCCTCATTGGGATACACCAGCATCCGCGAAGGTTGCCATTTCCCTGTATATTTTAAGCCCGGCCTCGATCAGGAGCATCGCAAGCGCGGCTCCTGTCCCCTCACCTAGTCTCATATCGAGGTCAAGGATAGGCCTCAAGCCGAGCTTTCCCAGCATGACCCTGTGGCCGACCTCTACAGAATTGTGGGCGGCAAACATGTAGTCCTTCGTGAGCGGTTCGAGACTTGAGGCGATTAGCGCTCCAGCAGTGGATATAAAGCCGTCGACAATTACGGGGACCCTGTGGGCAGCGGCTCCAATTATCAGGCCCGCGATGCCTCCTATCTCAGCACCTCCGACTTTTGCCAGAACGTCCAGCGGATCCTGCGGATCCGGCTTGTTCAAGGCTATCGAATCCTCGATAACCCTGATCTTATTCTGCAGGGCATCGTCGCTGATTCCGGTTCCTCTGCCGGTCACTTCCGGGACCGGTCTGCCGGTGAGAACCGCCACTATCGCTGCAGAGGGCGTTGTATTGGCTATCCCCATATCACCGGTAGCGAAAATACCGTACCCCTTTCCTGCGTAGGCCTCCGCAAGCTCAATGCCGACTCTCACGCAGGCTTCGGCTTTGCTCCTTTCCATGGCAGGACCTTTACGCATGTTCTTAGTGCCTCTGACGATCTTTCTTGAAAGCAGCCCATTCATCTCACCAAAATCGTGATCTACCCCGATATCGACGACCACGACCTCCGAACCCGCATGTCGCGCAAGCACGTTTATCGCGGCCCCACCTTTCAGGAAGTTTAGGACCATCTGTCCGGTGACTACACGGGGATAGGCGGACACCCCTTCATCGGCGACTCCATGATCTCCCGCAAAGGTGAAGATGGCTTTCTTCCCAAGCTCGGGCATGAGGTTTTCGGTAATCATCACAAGCCTGCGCGCAAACTCCTCCAACCTGCCAAGGCTTCTCAATGGTTTCGTGAGGTTATCGAGTCTCATCTCTGCCTTTGCTGCATACTCTTCACTCAATGGTCTGATCTTCTTTAACGTTTCTCCAAGCATTTTCTCTCCTTCAGCCTTTTATTTTTATCGGTATGCCCGACAAGATAAAGTGCACCTCATCCGAAACCGAGGAAACTCTCTGGTTCAGCCGTCCGGCCATATCCCTGAACTTGCGTGCGAGCTCATTCTCGGGGACGATTCCCATCCCGACCTCGTTCGAGACGATGAAGACCTTGGATTTTCTTATAGATTTGAGAGTCATCACGAGTCGCTTGGTTTCCTTTTCCGCATCGAGCCCGGACATTATTAAGTTCGCGAGCCAGAGGGTAAGACAGTCGATGACGATCACTGGATACCGGCCATCAAGCACCTTAATGAGGCGCGCTATTGTTACCGGTTCTTCAAACGTCTTCCACCCGCTCCCTCGGTCCTGCTTGTGACGGCTTATCCGATCCTCCATCTCTTCGTCGGTCGCCTCAGCTGTGGCTATTAAGGCCCTCCGCCCATCAATCTTAAGCGCCTCTGAAAGGGCGAACCTGCTCTTGCCGCTCCGTGCCCCTCCCGTGATGAGGACTATCCCTGCAGGTTTGGCTCGGGCTTTCGAACCGCGCCCCTCAGAGGCCGGTCTTGTAGCTGACATATGCCTTCTCCCCCTGCTGTTCCATTATTCTTACCTCAACGTCAAAAGCATGCCTGATGAGTTTCTCAGTCAACACTTCCGAAGGTGTGCCAATGCCGAGCATCTCTCCGTTTCGGATGAGCATAACCTTTTCAAGCTGCAGGGCTACATTAATATCGTGAAGTGCCATGACGATGGACATTTTCCTGTCCTCCTTAAGCCTTTTCAGAAACCGTACCAGCTCGATCTGATAACGGATGTCAAGGTTTGCCAGTGGCTCATCCAGCAGAAGCAGCCCTGCGCCCTGAAGTAACGTCATGGCGATGAATGTCCTCCGCTGCTCCCCGCCGCTCAGATCCGCAAGACGGGCATCGGCCTTGTCAAGCAATCCCACCATGTCTAGAGCATCATTAGTCGTCATTGCCGGCGGGATATCATAAGGGTATAGCCCCATGCTCACCAGTTCTCTGATCGTGAACGGTATACTGACATCAACGGATTGGGGCAGATAGCTGATCAGCTTTGCCCTGTCCCTGTT
>CAZNTS010000112.1:0-11004 GCA_964576045.1 uncultured Nitrospiraceae bacterium
AGTGAATCTTAACCGGTTGAATCAGAAGGGTCAAAATCTATTCTTCTAATGAACTCACAAGCTTCCTTGGCTCCTCGATTCCTGCTCATAGCTGTATCCTCCCATTCAACTGATAGAGGGCCCTTGTAGCCTATGTGGTTCAATGCTCTAATGATAGCGTCGAAGTTTACGGAGCCTCTGCCTACTGTCCTGAAGTCCCATGCACGTCTGGAATCACCGAAGTTCAAGTGTGAGCCCAGTACGCTACGTTTTCCATCTGTTTTGATTGACACATCCTTCATGTGAACATGAAATATTCTCCGAGGGAACGTTTCGATGAAATTCACCGGATCTATTCCTTGCCAGAGTAGATGGCTGGGGTCGAAATTGAAGCCGAAGTTTTCTCTGTCATTCATCGCCTTCAGAGCCTTTTCCGCTGTTACGATATCATATGCAATCTCCGTTGGGTGTACTTCCAACGCGAATCTCACCCCTAAGTCGTCAAAATACCTCATGATAGGGGTCCATCTTCTTGCAAAATCTGCGTAACCTCTCTCTACATTCCTAGGATCATAAGTGGGATACGGGTAGAATACATCCCAGATAGTCGACCCTGTAAACCCAACTACGGTATCGACCCCTAAGTTGACGGCGGCATCTGCACTACACTTCATATCCTTAATTGCGCGCTTTCTGATCCGCTCTGGATCTCCCTCTCCCCAAACACGGGCTGGCAAAATCGACTTGTGTCTACTATCGATTTTATCGCATACTGCCTGGCCTGCTGAATGATTACTTATGGCCCATAATTTCATGTCGAACCTTCCGAGCAGTTCTAGGACACGACTACAGTACCGTTTATCCTTCGCTTTAGCAACGTTAAGATGACCATCACTGCACGCGAGCTCTAATCCGTCGAAGCCGAATGTCTTTGCCTTCTGCGCGACAGTCTCAAGTTTGAGATCAGTCCATTGACCTGTAAACAAAGTGACAGGATGCGACATATTCATCCCACATTGTGATGCTACGACTATTCTTTGCATAACAAGCTTTTGCCAACTCTCTTCCATCGATTAAATCGAGTCAACAGAATCTCGCCTTCATCTAAATGCATGCAACACACATTGCGTTAGATACATTGAGTGCTCGTACCCGTTTCCATCACTAGTATTCAAATTGAGAAGCGAAAGTTCTCGCAATTTGACGTTTATAGCCGTGTGTAAGGTAGGTCGCAGGGACATGATCATCTTAGGTAGCGATCAATGAAAGCAGCAATCCTACACGGCCAACGCGACCTCCGAGTCGAACAAACGGTCCGCACACCTGAATTAGGATCAAATGATGTTCTGGTGAAAGTGCGCGCATGCGGTGTATGCATGACTGACTTACACATGTTCACTGGTGAATTCCCAGTCCAAACACCTGTGATTCTCGGACACGAATTCTCTGGAGAGATTGTTAAGATGGGAAGCGAAGTGAGAGAACTGCATAATAACGATCGAGTAGCCGTTAATCCTGTCCTCTCCTGTGGAAATTGCGACTCGTGCGCGGCCGGGAGAGATAATCTTTGCAGAAACGTCACGTCAATTGGCGGTGCTGGAAATATTGTGATAAACGGAGCTTTCGCAGATTACGTATCAGTGCCATCTAGATCAATTGAACGAATTCCTTCAACCATATCCTTTGATCAAGGAGCATTCATCGAACCATTAGGCTGCTGCATACATGGACTGGATAAATCTCGAATAAAAGTTGGCGAAACAGTAATTATAATCGGCGCGGGCACAATCGGGCTTCTCCTTCTGCAACTGGTCCGACTAGCCGGAGCCTCAAGCACAATCATTGTCGACATGATACAAGACAGGCTGAACGTGGCAAAAAGACTTGGAGCGGATATCGTAGTGAACCCCATGGAGTCTGATCTAATTGAAGAAGTGAAGACGGTCACTGACAGCAAGGGAGCAGATCTGTGTATTGAATGCGCAGGTTCCCCGTCGGCGATTAAGCAGGCGTTGAAGCTTGTCAGGACCGGAGGTCGAATAACAATATTCGGAGTGCCGCCGGTTCGCGCTGAGGTGAGCATCAGCCCATTTGACGTTTATTTCAGGGAAATCGAGATCAACGGAACTTACGCCATAACCAGTGATTCGTTTCGACGATCCATAGCCCTTCTGTCGGCAAGCAGGATTGACGTCACATCTCTAATCACTGAACGACTCGAACTCGACGAAATCAAGAGTGCCTTTTCATTAGCTGAGAAGAGGCAAGGCCTAAAGAAACTGATCCACCCGTAGCTATCCATTCTCACAATGTGCCTCATAGCCGTCGCTAAAGAAGTCGAGAAGAGGACCAGGTCAATCAGGGTATTTCGAGCGGGTAATCCTTCTCCACATCTTCCAGAACCAGAACCCAGTCGTTCTCACCTCCGTGAGTTGGGGGACCAAACTTCTGGGAGCCGGCGTTTGAGAATTCCCCAATAGGCTGAAAGTTGCCTAATCGCGGGTCATACCAGTGCGCCCTTATCTTACCCGCTGAAAGACTCTTCATGTCAACAATGAATGGACTACCAAACGGTGAGTAAGCAATAATGAAGCTTCCGTCAAGTGCCCTAGCCGCCTGAATATGATCCTCGCCCTCTCCTTGTCCTGCAGTAATTACGGATTGATCGGGCGACATCTCATACCAGGGACGCAGCTCGAATAATCTACGACCTAATCCGACACTAAATGCGCCTGCAAAATCCATAGCCTGATGCCAGTTTGTTGTGGGAAAACGAGCTGGGAACGTAAATTCATCACCAGTCCAGTAAGGTGTCACCGCCTCGTCATAGAATTGCCAAATATCATTACAGCCATAACCATGCCCTGCAGCGCCTGCCAAAACAGCCCAGTACATCGCCTCTCGGACTTGGTGGGCATCCATCCTCTTGCGAGTGCCCGTTCTCACATCTGGAAAGTTCTCATATCGGGATTCCATATCTAGAGTTGGCTTCACAGGGTTGAGGTTATAATCGTGCGCCACAAAGTCGCAGTTGTGAATGGCCCAACCATGACCGGACTGAATAGTGTTGAAGTCGAGCCAATCTTCGTTATGGAACCAGTATGACGATGATGGATTCGCCCAGTCGCCCGGCCCATGATAGGAGATGAGATGATTGTTCCCACTTCCCTCCTTAAGGCCCCGAGCCATCGACGCCCACACGTCTTTACCGTCGAGCGGGTTCCGGTCACCTCCCAGTAGCCAAATCACCGCATTATCTCGATAACGCTCGCCCAAGAAACGGCCGAATACATGAGAGTTAAATGTGTTGAAAACTTGTTCATCTGACCGACCCCCTTTGACATGCTCCCCCCAAGAGGTTACAAGCCCCATGACCAAGCCGAGTTCGTTTGCCTTATTCACAATGTAATCCACATTCTCGAAGTATGCCTCGTTTGGTTTTGCTGGATCCTTATCCTTAAGTGGCAAATGACCGTAGAGATTGGGCCCACGCAACCCGCGTAAGACATAGGCATGAATCATAGTGAAACCTTTTGCCGCACGGTTTCTCAAGTACACGTCTACGCTGTCGCGACTCAACCGTTTCAGAAGAGTCCATGCAGTATCACCCAAGTAAAAGAAAGGCTTTCCATCTTGATCTGTGAAGAACCTCCGATTAGCACTCACCTTGAACCTAGTTCCCTTAACAGACTTCGTTGACCAGCTTGGCTCCACAGTCACCTTTCTCCCTCATACGATGGCAGCTGCTCTTCGTTATGGAAAAAGAAAACCTTTCGCGTTCCCATCAAATTACTCGTATTCTGTTAGGATACGCTTAGTACCTGCATCAATACTCGAATCGAAATGATTGATCACTCCGTCGCATTCCTCTGATGTGTGATACCCTGACAATATTTGGAATAAACTTCGATAAAACTCGCTACCTTTTGAAGAGGACATTCCGATTTTAATTTGATTTGACGACAACATGATTGAATGGAATAACTGCGCTTTCCACATTCAATCTATGAAGAACATGTCTAGAGACCGTCCTAACTCGTTCCCGTCGTCATCGTTCAAATAATATTCAACGGTGTAAAGACCATTTGGAAGATCCTTAAGCTCATAATTCAACGCGCCCGTTAAGCCCTGATTCAGTGACAGGTCGTCCATAATCTTTTCATCCAGAACCGTGCCTTTATCGTCCGCAATCCTGACGGTAAGCCTCCCACGATTCAGGCGCGACCCGTTATTGCTGATCATAATTGACATTTGATCTTCAAGTTTGAACAGATAGTTCCCATGCATACCCGAGATGAAGAATCTGCCTAACATGTTCTTGAAGAGAAAGAACGCAAGTTTCCCTCTGCCCCTCGCATCCACAAGTCCGTTATAGTAGTTCAGAACATCTCTCATGAAACAGTTTGAGAATCCGGCGAAGGCTTCGTTCTCTCTGATGAACGATAGAATACGCCAGAAGACTGATGCTTGGTAGGCTTGTGAAACCTGCCAATCGTCCACACTTAGTTCCCTGCCAATTAGTTCGGGTTCGAGGAACTTCTTGCCGGACGGATGAACCGGGTTGAATGTCCAGCGGTTATGCCACCATTCTTCTTTGCAAAGGTCCCAGTTAGGCATACCTTCACAACCGAACTCGTCAAATGTGACTGCTTTACCTGCGCCGCAGAGGATCCTCTGATACCTCCGCATCACGTCATACACGGGCTTATTGTCCGCACCACTTGGTAAACTATGAATAGCCCAGTAAACATTCGGTGAAGTAAATATTGGCTGCATTTCCAAGCTCCTCCGTCTAGCATCATCAACGCTCAATCCTCTCCCGATGAGTGTCTCAATCATCAAGACTAGATCCTCCACCCAGTGTCCCACTGGAACAATCAACCTACTAGGATCACATATCGTAGCAACCTCATGAACAAGCTCTACGTAATGTGAACGCTTATTCTGATAGACGCTATCTGCAGGATCATAGTAGAAAATCTCATCACCAAGAGTCCAAACAATTACGCTCGGGTGATTCCTTAAATCCCTAATCAGTCTCTCCACATCACGCCTAGCAAGATCCATTATGTCAGGGTTCTGAGTCCAGAGCGAGCAGTATCCTTCCCAGACTAACATCAGGCCCATCTGATCAGCATACTCGGCAATGCGCCTGTAGTGAACACGATTATCACTAGGATAACGAGCAGCAACCATACCCAAAGCCTTATGCAGCAAAATATCCTGCACGATCCAATAATCACCAGGACACGTGGGAGGAGTATCTGGATACATACCCTGATCGTGCGTAGCGGACAGTACTATCGGCTTACCATTCAGCAGAAAACCATTATCCTTTGAAGTGAAGATTCTAACGCCAAATGTCTCGTAAACGTCGTCATGAGACGCGTGCTCGTCACTGAGGGTTGCGTGTACAAGGTAAAGATTTGGATTCCACGACTCCCACAACACTGGGATGGATAGAGCAATCTCCCGCTCCACGATTGTGGTGCTCAATGGCCTGGCACGGACATCAATCGTGAACTTCTCTCTCTCAGGCGACTCAACTGGATACCATTTGCTAATCTCTAACGTGACCTTGCCTTCGAATAAATCTCTAGTTGTGTTTTCCACCTCAAGCCTAACTTGGAGTTTGGCCATGTCCTCTTCGATTGTCTTGGTGAAGACGAAGAGATCCTTGATGTACGTTGGTGAAGTAATGACTATTTCAACCGCACCGTTAATTCCGCCCCAGTTGAGATCTTTGCTTTCAAAGATTTTGTCGCCTCGCCGTTCAACATAAGCGTACTCTAGGCAGTTGTAGAATAAGTCTGGAGTGTTCGATGGGGTACTTACAACTTGGAGGCTGATCTGTTTCTCATCGTTCATGGATTTCAGCAGCTCCTCCGTGACCTCGGCCTCGAACGGGTAGACGCCGTAGTGTCCCATGATGACAGGCCATTCGTCTACCCAGCATGTTGTTTTGATGCTGCAGCTCTCAAACTTGATGAACGCTCGTTTACCCTCAAGCTCCTTTTTAGTCAACCGCACAGAAGCTCGATACCAGGCAGCATATTCCCCGACATAGATGGTGGTAGGCTTGTTGCGAGAAGGAAAATTGAACCAAGGAGCATCAATCTTCCCAAATTCCACTGGATCAGAAGGAGTAAAGTTGACAACGTGAGGGATGGTTACAGTCTGCCATGATCCGTCCGCACAATCATGCTTGAAGTACCCCTCCCTAACGCCCTGCACCTTGGGGTCAAGTCTCCAACGCCAGTCCTTTAGAGGGATAACCTGTCGGACATTCGACTGAGGCTTCGTCTTAAGCTTCCTAATCTGCGACCGCGTCTCTTCTTCGGAGATGATAAGTTCCTGTTTGAGATCGTAGAACTTGCTAGCCTTCCGCCAATATGCGCTTAGGTAACGCCATTTTTGTTCAGGCGTCAACGAGTTGAATTCTAATGGTTTAGCCGCCTTGCTCAAGTACGATAGCACCCAGTTTGAACGCGCTTAAACGCTTAATGACGGTTATTCAGGTGGAATCTCCGAGTATACTGCTTTGAGACTGAAGCCTTGCCTCTTCAGTTGCAGGGATCTCAGACCGAAGATTACTCCTCCGACGACAAAAATCATGATCAATGCCGCGGCCGAAGCGGGAGTACTGGGTCCCACTAGCTGGGTTGTGCATGCGAAGTAGAAGACGGCGCACATTAGGACGAAGGAGATGGAGCCCATGATTGACATGAGAGGAATCTTCCACTTACTCCCAGGCACAATCTGCGCAATTTCCTTCTTCCTATACGGTAATAGTATAGCAGCGAGACTACCCACAGCCCAAACTAGAACCATGATAGCTGTCAGGTTAAGAAAAGCTCCCACGATTGTTGTGAATGCTGTGAAGACTAGGAAAATAATCTGCCCAGCGAACGAGAGCAGCATTGCTTTGATTGGGAAGTGGAATCTTTCACTTATGTCAGCAAACATGGTAGGGAACGCTCTATCAAAGGAAAATGCAAACACGTAACGTGTCGATGTGAGAAATCCTTGTCCAATCGCCCACGGGAAGAAAGCAAGCCAACCAAGTTGCAATATTAGGAGTAAGCCCACGTTATTTGTTAACATGGAAACGAAGACAATGGCCCACGGTGGAGCGACCAAAGGCCAACTAGAACCAAGGGCGATTGAGGCTTGAATGAACGGGTAACCGACCACGTTCACAGTAAGCCAAGTACCAAGACCATCAATTATCAGTGCGGCGACCAGGCAGGCGAACATAGCGAAAGGCATACTCTTCTTCACATTCTTGACCTCGCCCCCAGCTAGAGCAGCATTAGTGGGTGATGCGAACAATAGCAATCCCAGGGGGATGCTTGCAACCGTCATTGCCCACGTTGTGCCACTCCAAGACCACCCCGTCGCCTTCGCCTGGCTAATTATCCCATCATAGGTCATGTTGGTTCCACCGTAGCCATTCACGGCGTTGACAAAATCAGCGTGCGTAGAACTTGCAAGAATGGCGAATGACACGAGGGCTCCTATGACTATAAGCGCTGTCAAAAACAGCATCGCCCGGTGAAATACTTTGGCAGTGCTTCCACCTATCAGCGCACCCAGAATGAGCATGCCGATACCCATCACGAAGGCTGGCATCGGTTGAGACAACGTTGAGGTTAGGTTGACTAGTGAGGGATTATGCAAAGAGTAACCTAAACTAGCCAGAGTATCAGGGAGGCCAACCGTACCGAACGCGTAAGCATCGCCTCCTCCACCTACACAGTACACGCCTATCCAGAAAGCCCAGCCGATCAGAAAGCCGGGTAAGCCGTGAATTACCCTGCTAACCCAGACGTAATCAGCCCCGGAACGTGGCATGCACACCGTCATGTATGCGTAGACGTACACAACGGGCATTATCGCTAGGCAACCTATCACTTCGGACAGGACGAAGTCGGCGCCCGGATCAGCCGACCCAACAAAAGCGATTTGAGAAGAGTAAGCATAGATACTCCAGCCTACACTGCCCGAAGCAATCATGAATGCGTCAAGCCATGAAAAACCGCGAACAAGACCGGTCGCATCACGCAGAAAGACCCTACGCTCGGCCGTCAAGGAAATTCAACTGTTTCGCCTACGCAGGGAACCTATAAGAAATCTATCTACTTACACTATAGATCAACTCTGCAATATAATGGCCTGACCCGGTGAACCGAACTTGCTCGTGAATTTTCAGAACTCGTAGACAGAGGATGGTGCGGTGGAGTCACTGACCGCAGTTCCTGAAGCTCCCGCGCGGATCTAATGACCTCAAATCGTTCTCGGAGACTTCAAGTCCTTTCGAAAATTCTGCCGAAAGACATAAGATTAGTCCCAATCGATCACCCCCCACAGTGACATAGTTGGCGAAGATGGAGATCACCATAAACCTCGCGGCGAGCGACTGTGAACCTCACACGGTTGTTGACGCAGCCATTTGCGCTGAGGAGATGGGTTTTCACACTTTATGGATTAACGACCACATATATCCCTGGTATCATTCAGCTGAGCGGTCTTCGTTTGCTTGGTCCATGATGTCCGCAGCATTAGAGAAAACTGACCGAATCAAGATGGGACCTTGGGTCACAGTCCCGACTGGCGGAAGGTATCACCCTGCGATCATAGCCCAGGCTGCCGCCACATTGGACAACATGTATCCTGGTAGGATCGTTCTAGGAGTTGGCACGGGCGAAGCCTTGAACGAACGCCCCTTCTGGAATGACAGATGGCCGAAATGGGAAGAGAGAATGGAGAGGCTGACGGAGGGCGTCCAACTAATGCGGCAACTATGGGAGTTCAAGAAACCTTTCAAGTTCGAGGGCAAATACTTCGCCTCAGACTTCTACTACCTCTACACTAAACCAATCCGGAAGATACCAATTTACCAGTCCGCAATAGGCAGAAGGGCAGCGAACGCGGCCGGAGTCCAAGCGGATGGGTTGATTACAATAATTCCGAGGAATGATATTCAGAAGCTAAAGAACACGATTCTTCCCGCTTACGTGCAGGGAAGACGAAAAGCCGGCAAGAAAGGCATGGGAAAGATAGCGACCGAGTTATTCTTTAGTTTCGGCAAACCGGAAGAGGTGCTGAAAAGTTCCTGGAGAACACTTGGTGTCTGCCGCAAGAATGCTTGGAGTCTCCCCAACCCAGTTGCAGTTGAAGAGGAAGGTGGAAAGGTTACCTTGAAGGAACTTAGAGACAGTATGGCGTTCTTACGGAATTGGAAAGACATGGTCAAATTGATCGAAGCGTATCAGGAGATAGGAGTCAACGAAGTTAACATAGACACTGGATGCGACAAGAGGAAGATCCGCGAATTCGCGAAGAACGTACTCGACCTATTCTAAACGGGTCACATACAAGAGTGTATGCTAATCGACCTGTAACCCGTGTGCAGGAGTTGTGATCTTCTCGAAACCCTCCTTTGTGATTATGTAGATGTCTTCATCTCTGAACCCACCAACTCGTGCATCGTAAATGCCCGGTTCGATCGTACAGACTACTCCTTCCTCAAGTTTCTCGTGTGATCCGGGAATGAGGAATGGCCCCTCTTGATCTTCAAGACCAATCCCATGACCCGCATGGTGAGGAAATAGACCTGAATAGCCATCCTTCTGAATCGTCGATCTAACTGCTTCGTAAACATCCTTACAAGCTGTCCCGGGACGGAGAAGTTGCTCAGCATTCCTCTTCGCGTTCAAAATGCTGTTGAAGATTCGTTCCTGCTCTCGACTTGGCCCACCAATCACATAAGTCCGAGCGCCATCAGCCCAGTAATTGTCCGCTACGGATTGCAAATCTAATATGATACTATCACCCTCCCGCATTATCCTGTCAGTAGGTGGCCCCCTCCTCACCACCGTCCTCTCCCTCCCTGAAACCCATGTATCACCTCGCGAGAACTCGAACGGGCCATGCTTGAGGATAGAGTCAGACATTACGTCCTTGCATAACTCCATCTCAGTTCTTCCAGGCGCGATATGCGCTCTTGCAACAGCGTAGGCCAATTCTAATCTCTCCGTTGCCTTCGTAATGTGCTGAATTTCGTCTGCCCCCTTTGTCCTCCTGAGCGACAGAATCATCTCGGTCACGCCTCTAACTCGAATCCGGGGTGAAGACAGAGCCACGGCTTCAGCGTATGCGTATGGCATATGCCAGTCATCTAGTCCGATCTGTCTCGAACCTTTGAGTACTCGTTCACTTTTCAGGAATTTTGATAGCTCCTTAGCCACGAATCCTGCATAAGCAACCATACGCTTTGTTAGTGAATAGTCCTCGAAAGTGACTATGTGCCCGTCATACACTCTCCTTGCTTCTGCAGCTCGTGATTCACCGAGGAGGAGATAGCTTTCAGCCTGTGTCAGGATAAGAAGTGACGTTGATCGGGACCAGAATGTTGAGTACCCCGTAAAGTAGTAGACGTGGCGGAAATCAGATACTACCGCAGCATCTATATGTTTTCTGCGCAGCAGGTTGAGAAAAGCATCTCTCCTTTTTCTCGGAGAATCCTTCTCTTCGCGATCGCGCGTCAATCGGAATCTGATTATTCGTCGTAGGTGAAGAGTTAAGCCTATTGCAGGTTATTGCGCGTCCTCTTGACGCGATCTATATAACATCACAATTCCTGCATAGCAAGAACTTAATTCTCGTATCATAGACCATCACTTAGTTGCAAACAGAGGAATCTGAACGTGGCGCCAGTTACGTCAAGGAAGCTTCATGTCCTTCCCGTCGGAGCCGAAGACTGCGACAAAGGGCTCTTAACACTCTTGAAGGACTGCGGCACTATTCTGCGTATTCCATATCACGCGTACCTGATTCAGGATCCAGAAGCATTGATACTCGTTGACACTGGATGCTCCATCCACTGGAAAGAGCTCCATCCAAAGGAGCTTCTCGCAAGTTATCCGATTCATCTCTCAGAAGACGAACATCTAGACAATACGCTCAAATCCATTGGAGTTTCGCCAGATGACATTGATTATGTCATTAACACTCACTTGCACT
>CAZNTS010000113.1:0-3776 GCA_964576045.1 uncultured Nitrospiraceae bacterium
ACGCACTTTGCCTTCCTTCCTAAGCGCAGCCAGAGTGGTCCAGCCCTCTTCAAGCTCTGAATCTATCTCCGGTGGCCAGTGAACTTGGTAGAGATCGATAGCGTCAGAGCGAAGTCTGCGTAAGCTGGTCTCACACTCCTAACCAACCGATACGGCAGTGAGCCTTTTTGAGAAACGCCCCTGAGCGTCCCATATCAAGCCGCACTTAGTGAACACGTAGGGCCGATTCCCTTGCCAACCATCTGTCGCCCGCGCCACAACCTCCTCAGCGTGGCCTAGCCCGTAGACAGCGGCAGTGTCGATCCAGTTCAAGGGTTCTCAGGATTGCTGCAACAGAGTCATCGTCATTCTGCGGTCCCCAAGCATAATCCCAGCCTGATCCGCCAATCGCCCATGACCCATAGCCTACGGGCGTTATCATGAGGTCCGAATTGCTCAACCTTCGTGTTTGCATAGCGAAATCCAGCCTTTCTTGAATGCTAATTTTAATCCAATAATGCTCTACAAACAGTTTATCACTAGAATAGAAATGCTGACAGTGCTTATTATTGCTTTATCGAGGTAAGAGCAATACGGTTAATGCTAGACTCCAGCTTTAAATTCAGTTCACCTGAAAGCGTGCACCTCAGCAGCAATGAAAGGAGTGTTCAGTCCCGTGGAAATGTTGATTCACTGTCACTTCTTTGTCCTCCTACGGAAAGCCTTTCCATATGAGCATCTACTCTTTCTCTTTTGCCTGCAATAGGTTGAGTGACTTTCTTCTGCTCTGGAAGTATTTCAAAGCCAGGTAACCTGCAAAGAAAACAAGAAACAGTAAGATCACCACATATCTGACATGTTTGATATTGCTGGTATAGAAGCCGATATCTTCCAGACTATGTCCCCCTGCATACCCGATCGAAACCATGACTGCAATTGTGAAAATTACTGTAAGAGCATCGGCTAATATGAACTTCAAAGGATGCATCCTCATAATTCCTGATACAAGAAAGACTTGTACTCTTAAACCTATCAGATGCCTTCCAAAAAGCACAAACAGAACGCCTCGCTTCTTATATTTTTCTTCAAGCGCTGTGAGCCGTTCTGAGGGCAGGATCTTCTGAAACCACCTATGACAAACAGCCATGCGACAATATTTTCTGCCAAAAAGATAAAGCATAATATCTGCTATCAAGGCTCCTGTGTAAATGACCAAAAGACTGGGAATTGCCCTTACTGTATTGGCTTGGATCAGGAATCCACAGAGGATGAAAGAGGCGTCTTCAGGGAATAAAGGAACTCCCATGCCTCCAAGAATCAGGAGGACAAATAACCCCGCATATGGGTGACTGCCGATTATCTCGGTAATGTCCCCACCCCCTGAGCACATTATAAGCTAATCCATCAGAATAAGGGAAGGCATGTGATAAACCAGGAGCAAAGCAATTGAAAGGATGATCACACCCGTGATTGAGGCGAAGACAGCCAAACATCCTGTTCACTGCTAACCCTCGTATTCTTCCATTGATTATATCCGTGGCTTTCTGTTCTAAACCTTAATTGACAGCACGTACTAATTTATTCGAAAATGACGCATGAAGCTTCTGATGTTCTATACAAAAGAATGGTGGTATAAAACGGCATATAAGACCCTTGAGGAGATCCCTGATGAAGAGAAAGAGGAAGCGATGATAAATGCGGTTGTCATCTTCTGCCACTGCGAAGCTGAGGACGAGGTAAAATATGAAGGCGTTGTTCAGAAGTTCGTTAAAAATACAAGATGGCTTGCAGGCAAGTTCAACACAAGAAATGTGGTGTTGCACTCTTTTAACCATCTGTCATCAAGCAAATCGTCGGCTGAGTTCGCCGGCAGACTACTCGAAGAGGTTCGCATGAAACTGGAGAGGACAGGGTACAAGGTTATGCAGACCCCCTTTGGATATTTCAACGAATTTAGGATGCATGTTGCAGGTGACTCACTTGCAAAGGTATTTAAGGAATTCTGAAGCATGAGTTTTTTGTCATGTGGCGCCCGTAGCACGTTGATTTTATCCCATACTATGCTTGCTGCGAGAAAAGATAAAATCCATGCCTGATGTCGTCCTGAGCTCCCAACGTGCCGACTGGCACTGTTGCTTTCCCTCGGAACTGAATACAGCATTAGTCGATTACTCGAAGAAGATAGTTTTATCCCGAAGCACGTACGGCCACTGGTACGTAAATAAGGCAGTCTCGCGGACTTGAGTGCATCGACTAACTAAAACCTAGGCTATTTTGACACAGCAACAGTTATTGATAAAAACTATAGTTTCCCTCTGAAGACGAAGCTTTGTTTTCTTGACAACCCATTTTTATAACCATATAATGCAGCCAGGAGATAGGCTTAATAACAAATCAAGTGGTCTTTATTTTGAGCGATAAGAATTTCCAGCCTAAATTACAGGTAAGGCAAGAGCATCGGTGTCTTCGGTCCTGCTGATAGAGGATTCTCCTCAGATGCGCCTGCTGATGCGGACCATCCTCGAAGCCGATGGCCACACAGTACTTGAAGCCGATGAAGGGACCAAAGGTCTTCATCTGGTTGTCTCTGGAAGACCTGATTGCATTCTGCTCGATCTTATGCTTCCCGGTATTGACGGACTGAGCATTCTGAGGTGCCTCAATGCGCAGGGGTTCAAGATACCGGTCATCGTAGTCACCTCCTATATCCAGGAGCGGGTCCGCGAGCAATGCCTGGCCATGGGCGCAGTCGCCTGCATCGGCAAGCCGATCATAGAGGACCAGTTGCGCTATGCGGTCAGGAAGGTCCTAGACGACAAGAAGCAGGGCGAGCCGTCGGGCTGAAAACTCTGAGACTCGGGAAAAGGCTGCTGGGTCCATAAGGTGTTTCTTTCCCGACCTTTGTTCGTTGAGATTCCTACCCTAACCCTTGCCATCGTTTTCACATCCGCCTCAGCCCTCCATATCCGATAATGTACTTCAACCGTTTCTGGCACATACACGATAATGGGCAAAGGGCTGTTGTGGCGAATGATATAGGGTTCCCCGCCACGGGAAAGCCGCAGTGCATTGTTCCTGACAATGTGACTCTTTCTGTTTGAACACCTCAGCCATGCCAGAAAACACAAATGTTTGAGGAAGGAGCCTTGCCTTGGGGAGAATCGAGGTCCGTCGCTGCAGCTTTTACCCCGGAGCGCGCACACCATTTTTAAGGATGCAACCAACTGATCCGTCGTTATTAGAAGCTGACACTGTTGATGAGTTGAGAGAAAAAACCAGTGGACGATGCTGAATCAAGCACGTTTAAAGGCCATCGCTTGCAGCTGGCTTATTAGAGAGTTTGCGGCTAAGCAACCAATCAATAGCCTCTTGGCGCGTCGATACCACATTCGCCATCCAACCCCTATTCCTACATACGGTTTCATAGAAGCGCGCGACCTCTTGTGCTTCTGTGGAGCGGGGAAGAACGACTGCAATGCGGGACAATCTGTCCGCCTTTTCAGCAGTATACTTTTTGTCGCACAGTTCAAAGACATCTACGAATGATGCAGATAATTCCAGTCCTTCGGAATCGACAAGAAACCTGTTTATTCCTTTCTCTTTCCCCATGGCAATACATTTGGACGTTGCTTCCTGCAAATCGCGCGCAGTAGTGAGGCCTGTATAAACAACCTCGATAAGCTGAAGTGTCTCATTATGCTTGGCGTTCCACGGCATATTGATATACTATCGGATACAAACACTCTCTTTTCTTTTAAAATTCTAGCATAAAAACAGAACATGAACAAATATGCAGC
>CAZNTS010000114.1:0-7949 GCA_964576045.1 uncultured Nitrospiraceae bacterium
CTCGAAGCCCCTTTTTTTCTTCTGATGGGATATGATGGCGGCTAGACCGACCAGGAAAAATGCAGGGGTCGAAAGCATGAAAGGCGCCCCGAGTATGGCACCGACGCCTATTTCGTGTGCAGACGAGCCGCCGTATAGGAATATGGCGACAAAGGGCAGAACGGTCTCGGGCAGAGCTGTTCCGACTGCAGCGAGGATGCTACCAACCACCGCCTGGGAAAGAGAGAGCCTGCTGCCCAGGGTCTCTATCCCGTTTGTAAAACCGTCTGCTGCAACGAGTATTGCAACAAGGCCAGCGAAAGGAAGGAGTATATGGCTGGTCATCAGTGTATCACGAGGATCGGACAGTCGGATGATTTCAAAACTGCGTCAGTAACACTTCCAATGAGCATTCCCTTGATGAAGGAAATATCTCTTGCACCTATAACGATGAGGTCGGTATCGTTTTCAGAAGAATAGGATGTTATTGCCTCGTGGGGCTCATCTTCAATAACCTTCCCCTTTACGTTCAGGCCTGAGTCTGAATGAAGGCGGTTCAGTTTGTCTGATGCTTGCCCGAACATCTCCTCCACAGCCCTGTCTCTATCCCCCCATTTTTTTATAGAGCGCATGCCCAGGAAAGACGTGGATTAACTCCATTTCAGAGGAGAAGATGCGCTTCAGTTCCTTAGCAGCTTCCAGGGCCCTCTGTGACGTCCCAGAAAAATCAGTGGGATAGAGGATTTTCCCGACCCTCACTGTTCCGATGGCTGCAGCTTCGGTTTTCTTTCCCCTCACGACCAGTACTGGTGTCTTCAACCACTTGAGTAGTCGTTCCTAACTGCTCCTTCTGAAAGCGTGAGATTTGAAACCCAGAACCAACATTTCGACTTTCTCCCGCTGAATCACCAGATTGAAAGATTCGTGCAGCCTTCCGACGACTATCTCAGTCCGAGACGTGACGCCCTCATCGCTCAATATCTTTTCCAACGGCAGGAGTTTCTTCTCCGCCAATTCCTTTTCTTCTCACATATATCTGGGGAGATACGTAGGGGGAGTAATGAGATAGGCGATTACGTTGAGCAGATGGAGGGAAGCGGATAGCCCCTGTGCAAAAAATGCAACATAGGCCAGCACCTTTTCGGTATACACCTCGAAGTCGATGCCGGCGAGTATTCGATCAATACGCATTATATACGAGAATGGATGGCTGACAGACTGCCACGTAATCCTTGATAGCACAGATCGCAATTCTCACGTGCATTTTCTCTCCCCAATCGTAGAAGACCATCATAATATCTTCAGCCTATTTTTTGAGGGACTTGCCTATCCTTCTCTCAATGGATTTCACCTTTTCTTCGAGCCTGCCGGGCCTTCCTTTCCTGTCGTCGATAGCTATTGTGGTGAAGGCCCTTTCTCCAGTCTTCATAACTGTGGAGTGGCACTGCTTGATCAATTTCATAACGTCATCCCATTCACCTTCGACCACGGTTCCCATCGCATTGATCTTATAAGGCAGTCCGCTCGCATCGACGACCTTCAACACCTCGGCAAGCTGATCTCCTATGCTGCTACCGACACCCACTGGAACGATACTGAATACTGCAAGCATTGCTTCCTCCTTTCCGACGGAGTAAAGACGTGACACATTCTTGGTTAATGAGAAAAAATACCCTCCCTATTTAAGAATAGCAGAAATAAAAGCGAGAAAAAAGGGGCAAAAATTCTGCCCCTTTTATTGAAAATTCGGAAAATAAGAAGTTATCTTACTGCATCCTTGAGTGCCTTACCCGATGTGAATTTTGGAGTCTTGGCAGCTGGAATGGTTATTACCGCGCCGGTTCTCGGATTCCGTCCCTTCCGCGCTTTTCTCTTCACAACTGAAAAGGTTCCAAACCCCACGAGCGTCACCTTCTGGCCCTTTTTAAGCGACGCCTTGACCGCGTTCAACGTCGAATCCAGTGCCTTTGTCGCGTCAGCCTTGGTAAGCCCTGCGCCGGTCGCGATCTTGTCGATAAGCTCTGCCTTTGTCATCAATGTCCCCCCTTTCTTATTTGAGTTCTTTATAATTCCATGTTGACATAAAGTTATCAGGAAGATGTTCTTTTGTCAAGCCCAAAATTCGGCGGGAGGTTCAGAAAAAATCGTGCCAAAATGCCAATTGAGGCCCTTTTGTCTCAATTTGGCGGCGAGCTTATAACACCAATTTTAGGAGGTTGGAATTTCCTCCCGGGACTGTGGTATTTTTAGATGCGATGCTGAGGCAACTTAGGATCAAGGACTTCGCAATTATCGATTCGCTCGACATTGATTTCGGCCCTGGTCTTAATGTGCTTACGGGTGAGACGGGGGCGGGCAAGTCCATCATAGTCGATGCACTTGGTCTCACTCTCGGTACGAGGGCCCAGGCGGATATGATACGCTCCGGGAAGAACGAAACAGCGGTCGAGGCGTTCTTTGACGTCTCTGTTCATGAGTATCTCGAAAGGCTCGGCATCTCCGTTCAGGATGGTATAATTCTGAGAAGAAACCTTTCGTCTGCCGGAAAAAGTAAGGCGTATGTCAACGATTCCATTGTGAATGTTCAAACACTCCTCGATGTCGGGAAATCCCTTGTGGATATCCACGGACAGCACGAGCACCAGAGTCTCCTCTCCACTGACAACCAGAGGGCAATGCTGGACGCGTATGCGAGACTTCTCGATGAGCGGGCAATGGTAGAGAAACTGTTCCACGAGGCCCAATCCATGAGAAATGAGTTATCTTCGACCAGCGCAGACATCAGAGACAAAGAACAGAGAACCGATTTTCTTAAGTACCAGTTACAGGAGATAGATGCTTCATCTCTAAAGTCCGGGGAGATCGAGGCACTGACTGAAGAGAGGGCGATCCTTGCAAATCTTGCGAAATTGAATGAACTCGCCGATGGCGCGTACCTCCTTCTTTACCAGGGTGAGGGCTCGTCCTCTGAAAAACTCTCTTCGGCCCTTTCAATGCTGAGGGAAGTGGCCCGGATCGACCAGGGGATCGCGGAATCGCTGACCCTGCTGGAATCCGCACTGCCGCTGGTCCAAGATGCGGTGACATCTCTCCGACATTACAAGAGCAGATACGACCTTGACCCCCGGAGGCTGGATCACGTTGAAGAGAGGCTCGATCTTATAAGGCGGCTAGAAAAGAAGTACGGGGTAGGGATCAAAGGTATTCTGGAGTACAGGGACAACGCAGCTAATGAACTGGACAGGCTTGCTTTTTCAGATGAGAGGGTGAAGGAACTCCACAGCTTGCTGACAGCGAAAGAGAAAGAACTTTATGAGTGCGCTGCTCGCCTTTCAACTAAAAGGAAAGAGATTGCAAAAAAAATCGAAAAGGCGGTGAAGGGAGTTCTGGCTGAGCTGGAAATGGGAAAAGCGGATTTCGCTATAGACATCAAGGAGACCGCCCTCACCTCCACAGGCATGGATGACGTGGAGTTTCTCTTTTCGGCCAATAAGGGGGAGCCGACTAAACCCCTTAACCGAGTAGCATCGGGTGGCGAGCTTTCGAGGATTATGCTTGCGCTCAAGAGTACCCTTGCCGAGGCAGACAATATTCCAGTTCTTATTTTCGACGAGGTGGACGCCGGAATCGGTAGCAGGACCGCAAGGAGCATGGGACGGAGGCTGAAGAACTTGGCAAAGGGGCATCAGGTACTTTGTATTACGCATCTTCCTCAGATCGCGGCTATGGCGGACCGCCATATGATGATAGAAAAAGTCCAGAGGAAAGACGGTGTATGTGTTAGACTAAAAAAATTGTCTCGTAAGGAAAGGGAAGAGGAGATCGCGCGCATGCTCAACGGCCAGATGACCGAAACATCATTGCGCCATGCGAGGGAGCTTCTGGAAAACGATTTTCCGCGGACGAGGGGTTGATATGAAAGTAAAGATCACGATAAACAGGGACCTCTGCAAGGGGTGCAAGTACTGTATGCTTTCGTGCCCCAAGGGTGTCATTGCGATGGAAAACGAGTTCAATGCGAGTGGTTACTTTCCTGCTCGTGTGGCTGAGATTGATAAGTGCAACGGTTGCGCGCTCTGCGCTCAGATGTGTCCGGAGATTGCTATTTTGGTTTGGAGGGAAGAAAAAAAGGCCAGGATTCCTGCCTGAATGTAGTACCGCAGTGCCTGACAATTTTTGGATAGGAACTCTGTTCCTGTCGATGACCAGTGTGCCAACTTAGAATACGCAGCGTGTCCTTTGCTAAGAAAGTTCAGTAGAAAACCCTTCTGAAGTCAAATAGAGTTTCAATTAGTGAGAGCGGGTCAAAAAATGGCAACAGTGAAGATTTTCCAGAGAACTACACACAACGATGGCCACACAACGATGACCATACCGTGCCGTTTATTGTACTTGACATAATTGTCCGAATCTCGGGGGTTACCTCTGTTCGCACTATAGCACAAATTAACACCGACGAACGAGCGCGTCTGGAGGGATCATTTTCGGATGATATATATTATGGTTCTTGGAAAGCATGACTTTTGAGTCCCGAATGCCTTCTTAAAAGATCGGGGCTACTAAAATACCCTCACAATTGCTTATTGTCTCCACTCGCCACGTTTCGACGGTTCATTATCGGAGATGTACCAACTTGCCGAAAAAGGCTGTTTTAGTGCAAAATATCCGATACATCTTCAGGGAAGTGATTCCCAAAAGGCAGGAGACTGTGGGGAGAAGCGGAGATTTATCGTGTTGAAGGTCGCGGTTGTTGGCGCCGGATACCTCGGACGGCACCATGCCAGGATATATTCGGAACTGGATGAGGTCGAACTCGTGGGAGTGGTGGACACGAATGAAGCGAGGGCACGGGAAGTTGCCGCAAAGTATTGCACCAAGGCATACCAAGATTACAGGGACGCCCTTGACACAGTGGATGCCATGAGCATCGTGGTCCCGACCACAGGCCATTTTGAGATCGCTCTCGGTTGCATCAGGGCAGGGAAGGACGTTCTGGTCGAGAAACCGATTGCAGCTACGGTGTCGGATGCGGACGAGTTGGTCAGCGAAGCGGAAAAGAGGAATCGCGTCCTGCAGGTTGGACATCTCGAACGGTACAATCCTGGGTTTGTGGCATTATCGGAGATGGTCAAAAGGCCAGTATTCCTCGAAGCGACGAGACGGTCTCCTTTTTTGAACAGGTCTGTTGATGTGGATGTCACCCTCGATCTTATGATCCATGATATCGATATCGTCCTTAGCCTTGTTTCTTCGCCAGTGGAGAGAATCGCTGCTTCTGGATCGTCACTTGTGACGGGAAAGATCGATGAGGCCAGGGCATGGATTGAATTCGGGAACGGTGCGGTGGCGTCTCTTCTTGCAAGCCGTATATCCCGAGAAAAACAGCGATGGCTCAGGGTATTTCAGAATAACTCATGTGCCGAACTGGATTTTCAGACGTGTACAATAGAGCTTCGTTCCACCTCAAACCCTCTTAAGCCCGAGACCATCAGACTAGGCTCGAAGGAGCCGCTGAAGGAAGAGCTGCTGGATTTTGTTCGTTGCGTGGCTGGCAGGACGCGGCCCAAGGTCTCTGGTATCGAGGGGAGGAATGCCCTGCGAGTGGCACTGGATATAAATTCTGCGATGGAGAGGAAGCGATGATACCGATGGTTGATCTGGGAAAGCAGTTCGCAGAGATTAGGGAAGAGGTCCTGGACATGATGAATCAGATACTCGAAAGCTCTCAGTATATTCTCGGCCCCAAGGTAAGAGAATTCGAGAAGAAGATGGCGGAATACTCTGGCGTTTCGCATGCCATGGGAGTTGCATCCGGAACGGACGCACTCCATTTAGCGGTGGAATCCCTCGGGATTGGAGAGGGTGACGAGGTGATTACGACCCCGTTCACTTTTTTTGCGACCGCTGAGGCCATCATCTACACCGGTGCGAGACCTGTCTTTGTCGATATAGAACCGGATACGTTCAACATGGACTGCAACAGGATAGAGGAGAGGATAACTTCTAGGACAAAAGCAATCCTTCCGGTGCATCTCTTCGGCCATCCATGCGACATGGAGAAGATTGTTGAAATTGCCAGGAAACACAATCTCTTCGTAATCGAGGATTGCGCACAGGCAATGGGGGCAGAGGTGAAAGGTAACAAGGTTGGAGCTTTTGGGAACGCGGGCTGTTTCAGCTTCTATCCGAGCAAGAATTTGGGCGCATACGGGGACGGTGGAATGATCATCATGAATGACCAGAACCTTTGCGATGGGATCAGGAGCCTGAGGAATCACGGATCGAAAGGTTCATATATTCATGACTCAGTGGGCTTTAACAGCCGCCTTGACGAAATACAGGCAGGCATACTCCTCGTCAAGCTTAAAAAGCTTGATGAGTATAATAGGAGAAGGCGGCGAAATGCGTCCCTTTATCGTTCTTTGCTCTGTGACTCCGTGCGATGTCCTTCCGAGAAGGAAGGGGCATATCACGTATACAACCAGTACACTATCATGGCGGGAAACCGGGATGTAGTGCAGAGGTCGCTCAAGGAGAATTCGATCTCTTCGGTAGTATATTACCCAAGGCCGCTTCACATCCAGAAGGCCCTCGGTTTTCTTGGTTGCAGGGAGGGCGAGTTCCCCTGTGCTGAAGACGCGGCTCGGGGTGTTCTATCACTGCCGATGTACCCGGAACTCGATGAGACGAGCATAGAGAAGATCGCCGAGGTCATACGAAGGGTCGCGGAATGATGGCGCACGGTCTTGCGAAGACGATGCTTCACAGTCTTCGTCAAAGACATTTGTCGCTCTACGGTTGAGGGCGTGGAGACTGTGTCAGGTCGAATACTGCTATCTGTACGAAAGCCAGTTATTTTCTTTGGAACGAGAACTTATTCATGAAGACAGTGATGATCGTGGCCGGGGAAAGTTCAGGAGAGCTGTACGGCTCACTCCTCGCAAGGGAAGTGAAGTCCATATGGCCTGGTGTGAGGCTCGTCGGCATAGGGGGAGAGAAGATGAGAACCGCGGGAGTGGAGCTTCTTTCGGGGATCACAAGTTCCCTGGGGCTAACCGAAGTTTTTCTCTCCATCATGAAGGTCCGTGCATCGTTCAGCAAGGCTGTGAAGGCGTTGGCAGAGATCTCTCCCGATGTAATAGTTTTGATAGACTATCCTGACTTTAATTTCAGGCTGGCCAGGGTTGCGAAGAAGCGTGGACTGAAAGTGCTCTATTATGTAAGTCCCCAAGTCTGGGCATGGCGACAGGGACGGGTTAAGACAATGAGAGAGCTCGTCGACAAGGTGGCGGTACTGTTGCCTTTTGAAGAGAATATTTACAGGGCTGCTAGCATTCCGTGTGAGTTTGTGGGGCATCCCATAATGGAAGAGATAGAGGAGTACGAAAACAGCAATCCTCAGGTTCGACTGCCAAAGTTCAACTGTCAAAGTTTACAGTTCGAAGTTCAGCCTCCTGTAAGGGCCAGGGCTTATGCCCCTCTGATCGCCCTCTTACCGGGAAGCAGGCCAAATGAACTGAAAACCCTGTTGCCTGTGTTCATCGACTTTGTGAAGGTGCTTAAGCAAGAAGTGCCGGGCTCCAAGTTCGTTGTCCCTCTCGCTCCCAACATCGAGCTTGAGAAGTTCAGTGAGCATCTCAAGATGCTTGAGGGGGAGGGGGTCGAGCTTAGAAGTGGGGGATCGACCGGAGTCCTTGCATCCGCTGACGTGGCGGTTATTGCATCGGGGACGGCCACCCTGCAAGCCGCGCTGATCGGTATACCTATGGTAGTTGTCTATAAGCTCTCCCCTCTCACATATTTTATCGGTAAGACAGTGCTGAAGGTGACCCGAATATCACTTGTAAATATTATTTCCGGCACAGATGTAGTTCGTGAACTCATTCAGCAGGAGGCGAATGCTGAGAATATAATGAAAGAATGTGTGAAAATTTTGTATGATGAAACTTTTAGGGCTTCGATGCTCTCGT
>CAZNTS010000115.1:0-2872 GCA_964576045.1 uncultured Nitrospiraceae bacterium
ACTCGGCCGCCGGGATTCAGGGCATCCTTTGCTTTCTTAATCACCTGCATGCACTCATCTTTCGAGCAGGAATGGAGCACCTGACTGATGAATATCAGGTCATAGTCCCGTCCTATATCGTCCTGGAGGAAATCTCCACGGCGGAAATCAATGTTTCGGACTCCTGACTCCCTTATGACCGACTTGGCAATCTCAATAGTCCCGGGTCTGTCAAACAGAGTGACCGAGACTTTTTTCCCAGCCATCTCCATGGCATACGTCCCGGGGCCACCGCCTAGGTCTAACGCTTTCTTCACGCCGCGCAATCCCACTGCCCTTATGACATTCCTTGATTTGAGTATCGCAATGTTATGCATGCCCCTTATAAAGGAATCCTGATCATGAGCTACATGATGAGGCTTGCCTGTTCTCACCACCTCATCGAGGCCGGACCAGTTCTTCCAGAGTATATCGGCGTGGCGCAGTATGTCGCCCTGGTAATAAGGACTCCCACTGACCAGGAGTCTGCCGGCCAGGGCAGTATTCCTGTATTTTGAAGAAGCCTTCTTTATGAGCTCGAGTCCGGTCAGAGCATCGAGCAGGACGGCTGTTGCTCTTACGTCCGTCCCTAAAATCCGCGCCACTTCACGAGCTGACTTTGCGGATTTGAGGTGCTCGAAGACCCTGTAATTAT
Source organism: uncultured Nitrospiraceae bacterium (assembly GCA_964576045.1). GTDB lineage: Bacteria > Nitrospirota > Thermodesulfovibrionia > Thermodesulfovibrionales > UBA9159 > CAZNTS01. Next base: position 674 of record CAZNTS010000115.1, read on the forward strand.
TCGCTGTCAATATCACCCTCGAAGGCCAGAAGCCTCTCCATAGTTTGCGAATCGTCTCTACATCATCAAGGATGCTTGGCATTACTAGAGTCCCATCTTCTTAAGCGCTTCGTCAGCCGAGCTCTTAGGTGAAGGTGCATCCTCCGGCAGGTAGAACATCACTCCGCCTTTTACCGGCCTTATCACGATCTTTCCTTCCTGGGCCAGACGGTTCGTCACCTCGACGGGGTTCTCGCCCACAAAATACTTCTTGAATGCCTCATTGAATCCTGAATAGACGGAATGGATTCCCTTGTACCCGTCTTTTCTAAGATTCACAATGGCTTTCCTCACAAACTCTTCATGACTCAGCTTCTCTGACATGTGCCCCTCCTTTTCATTATGATGTTATTTAGATGCGTCATATGCTAAAGTTGTGCGGCTTCATCAAGTTTTAGCGGTTCCTCTAAATCTGTTGCCGTCTGCTTTCTCAGATCCTCAATTTTCCTGAGAGGTCTCTCAAGTTGATTTGTTCGTGTAGTGAGCAGCGTGTCATATTCCTTCTTGGCGTCATCGAGCCTTTTGCCCATGATTTCAAATTTCTCCTTATACATGCTCCACTGTTTTGAAAACTCCCCGAGCAGCTTAAGTATCTCAGATGCTGTTTGTTCAAGGTTGAAGTTTGCAACGGCCTGTCTTATGACCGCAAGAACCGCATAAAGTGTGAAAGGCGAACATAAAATGACTTTCTGTCTGAGGGCGTCGTCCATTATTGTCGGATCAGACTCGTTAATAAAACTGTAGACCTGTTCATTGGGAATAAACACTATGACGTAGTCGACCGTGTTATCGGCCGTATCAATATAAGAACGGTTTGTAACCTGCCTGATCATAGTTTTCGTGTTTCTCAATAATTCCTCTTTGAATCTTTTCCTGTCATGTTCAGTTTGTGCGTCCAGATAGTTCTGGTAATTCTCAAGGGGGAATTTCACGTCCATGTTGATCTTCAAACTGTTTGGAAGGAAAAAAGTGTAATCAGGCCTGCCTGACGAGCCTTCAAGTGTCTTCTGTTTCATATAGTTTATTCCTTCAATCAGCCCAACCAGCTTCAGAATATCCTCCGCCATCCTCTCGCCCCACTCGCCCCTCTTCTTGGAACTCACCAGCGCGTGCTTCAGGTGTTCAGTTGTATCCTTGAGCTTTGATGTGATATCTGCGTGCTGCTCAACCAGCGTTGATATCTTGAAACTGCCTTTTTCAACGTCTTCGAGCTTCTTTTGAATCTCCAGTACAGTTTTCGCTATTGTCTCGACGCTCTTGTCGATAAGCTCTTTTTTCCCTTCAAGCTCTTTTCTGCCCTCAACCGTCTGTGATTTAAGCTTCTCCTCGGCGAGTTTCAGAAACTCGGCAGAATTCTTTGAAAGGGCATCCAGAGAGATAGAACCCAGCTTGTCGGTAAGCCATGTTTCAATTGTCTGGAGGTTTTTCTCAGCCTCCTGATATTTTGCATCCATTGAAGACCGAGTCTGTTTTTCATTTATAAGTTCATCTCTGGTTTTTGCTAGTTCGGTTTCCCTGTCCGTAAGCTGTCCCTTGAGGAGATTATTTACGGCCTCAGAGCTTTTTGCCTTTGAGGACGCCATAAGCCAGGCTACGATCCCCCCGATAATCACTCCCAGCACAAAAGAAATGATGGTTGTCGTCACAGCACGCCCTCCGAGTCCGCCATCAACTGAATGCTATACTTTTTCATAAACCCATACCCTTCCGCGGTTCCTCATTTCGCCCATCCTTTTCACGAGGCGCTTTTTATGCAGATTCAGTAGCCTGGTGCCACTTGTATTTGGCGGTAGTTTCAGCATGTGAGACAGTTCCCCTGAGCTTAGCTTGCCCTTCTTGAGCACCAAATCAAGCGTTTTCTGGAGGTAATTGTTCAGGCGTCCGATAAGTACCCTGCTTCCGTCCCTCATCCGCGCCAGCGCCGCGAGGTCTTTCCTTTCTAGCGCGACCTCTATGTTTTCCCTCTGGTTTTCGTTAAGTCCGGTGAGGACAATGTACCTGTCGCCATATTCGTCGCCTAGGAGCCTGGAAATTAACTTTGCCACTATCTCGTCGGCGCATGAGTAATCGATCACCCCGATTTTCGAGAAATCAAGCGTGACCACTTCCCCTGCCTTTTCTCTTTCCATGTCCCTCTCTATGCGCTCCCGTATCGCCTGC
>CAZNTS010000116.1:0-6220 GCA_964576045.1 uncultured Nitrospiraceae bacterium
TTACAAGGACAATCGTCTTCATTTTCCTCGCACATTGATGAGATAGAAAATATTATTATACCATTACGGTTTCTGTTGAAATCCTCAGCGGTGTTTGCAGGTCAAAAAGTCACTCTATTTTATATGTTCCGTTCATGATGAACATTCACCAAACCCCCTACAAGGCGTCTTTGCCTTGACTTCCATGGACAAATTCGATTATTTTATGTAGAGATATTATGAGGAGGATTTTTTATTGAAAAAGGCATTCCCTGTATTTTTCATTCTGCTTTTGTTGTGCCTTACCGTTTCAATATCATTCCTCTTTCCCCCTAGTGGCGAAGCCGCACGTGACGGGCAGTCTTTAGCACAACTCTTGAGACCTGAAAGTGGAGTAGAATTGGTGGCTCAGGCTGAACCCGTACCCTCGGACCAGGCGTCTCCCGAGGAAGCGGCCCCGCCTGAAGTTGTCCCTCCAGCACCCGCTGAAGCAGCTCCTCAATCTCTTGGTACAGAGGCCCAGCAGCCTCCGCCCCAGCCGCAGCCTGCACAGGCTCCTCCTGTTGCACCTGGCCCCAAAAAGGTTGTCGCTCCGCGGCAGCAACCCCAGGTTGGAGGAGGCCCGGTGAGCTTCTTCTTCGATGATGCGGATATTTACGAGGTCGTCCAGACGGTCTTCGGGGACGTGCTGAAGGTGAATTATATCATCGATCCTAAGGTGAAGGGCAAGGTAACATTCAGGACGGTTACTCCTATCCCCAAGGAAGAGGTTCTGAGTGTGATGGAGATAATCCTGAGAATAAACGGTGTCGGCTATGTGGAAGAAAAGAGTCTTTACCGGATAATACCCCTTCCCGATGTTCCGACGGAGTTGGTCTACTCGCAGGTGGGCAAGAACCCCGACAAGGTGGCCATCGAACTTTTCACCTTCAAGAACATGAACCTCAAGGATTCCCTGACAGACGTCCAGAACGTTATAGGCCTGAACGTCAAGGGCGGGACCATGAGGATCATTCCTGTACAGCGCTTGAATGCTCTTTTGGTAGTCACGTCCTCCAAGGAGCAGATGGATTATGTGAGGAATTGGATAGCGGCGTTCGACGACATGTTTGCGAACGCGAGGCCAAAGATAACTGTGTACCCCCTTCAGAATACCAAGGCCGGTCATGTTTCCCAGATGCTCCAGGGGTTACTAGGTGCGGGCGGGGGAGCGGTGGGCGGCACTACCACCACAACCGCCCAAAAATCTCCAACCATGGGTACGACAACTACGCCCGGTACGCCCGGTGCGCCCGGTGCACCAACTGCACAAGCCACCACTGCGCCCAAGCCTGGCCCCTCACCGAGTGTCATATCGACTGGAGGCGGGGGAGGGACAGGAACCGGTTTCCTCGTATCACCTGAGACTAAGATCTTTGCGGATGAGAGCACCAATTCTTTAGTAATCCTTTCGATACCTGGCGACTATCCTTTTATCGAAGAGACAATAAAGAAGATCGATGTCGCGCCTAGGCAGGTGGTGTTAGAAGGGCTGATTGCGCAGGTTACTCTTAATGACGAATTGCGATTAGGGTTCGCATGGGCTTTACAAACGAATTTAAACATAACGGGCCTCAGACCATTCACACAGCCTATCAATCTCGTTGGAAACGCTACATCCAATCCCACGCAGTTCGTGACTTCATCGGGGATAGTGGAGACACCTCCATCTGATTTCACATTTGTGGCGACAGACCCGTCTGGCAATATTAGGGCCGCCATTTCCACCCTTGCCCAAGAGTCCAAAGCAAAGATTATTGCAGCCCCGCACATCCTTGTATCGGACAACAAAGAAGCAAAGATCCAGGTGGGATCGGAGGTCCCCCTTGCAACGTCGACAACTTCGACGCCCGAAACTACAACCACCACGACCGGGCTTGTGAGCACTTCCACTATCCAGTATAAAGACATAGGCATTATTCTGAAAGTGAAGCCACAGATCAATGATAGCGGATTGGTTACCCTCGAGATATCTCAGGAGATTTCCTCGGTTGGGGAGAACATTCAAATTGCAGGGCAAGGGTATGCATCGATAAATAAAGTAGAGGCTGTTACAGATCTTGTTGCCCGGGATGGCGAAACGATTATTATCGGCGGACTTATAAGAGAAGATACTACAAAAAGTTCGGAGGGTATTCCACTGCTGAAAGATATTCCGATTCTTGGGCACCTGTTTTCTTACACGGATAATACTAGCCAAAGGACTGAACTCATCATCCTTCTCACCCCCCATGTTACGAAGAGCCTAAGAGAGGCCGCGGAGGTGACGTCTGAGTATGTTAACAAATACAAGGGAGTAACGAAGGACAAGGACATAGATAATTTTATGAAGGAGAAGATTCAGAAGGGCCAGACGGAGAAAAACGGCAACGGCACGGGTTCCGGAACTGGCAAGTAACTGACCCTTATCAGATGTTATTTAACCGCGGGCTCCAGCAATTCAACAGCATCCACCTCAGTAACTCAGCTATATTCAAAGAGCGCACGCAGTCCTTCCCAGTGCGCGGTCCATGTACCCTGAAAATAGCCCGGCAGGGCTATTTACGACGACACTGCATTAACTTTACAATAGGGTCATGGGAAAGGCGGTTCTCCCTGTGGAAGATGATGCAGTGATGAGGGATTTGAGTAGGGAAGTCAAATAGAAACTATGATTATGTATGAGGCAGAGTAGGCTGAAACGGTTGAACAAGGTGGAACGCACTGAGGAGACCGTTGAGATCATAAATATCGGCGCAAACCGAGCTGAGCGCACATTTATGTCGTTATGTGCACGCACTATGTATAAAAACACACACCATGATGCGCAGAGTACACAGCGCCAGCCCGAATTATTCACCCATATGGTATGAAATCAGGTTTTTTGAGAGTCTCCTTGCTGGCCTGTTTCTTGCTCTTTAAAAGCCGATGAATATTTTTTTGAAAGTACTTGACATGGCAGGGAATCTATGTTTATACTTCTTTGCAGCTAAGGGATTTTCGGAACAGCGTGTGAGGCCATAAAAAAATGCTTGACAATAGCAAAGTCATTAATTACAATTTAGAAAAAAGTGATTCTGATAAGGGGGGTGATAATATAGCAGCTATCTTCGATAGCAACATTATTTATTATTCAAGACTGAAGAAAGAAAAGGGGGTGGTGGTGAGCGAGAAGGATCGCAAGGTTGATGTTGAAGTTAAAGTATCTTCGAGCTTCAGGTTCCCGAGATCGAGAATTATTTTAAAGTAAGGAGGTGTAAGAATGAAAAGGATTGTAGTTTTGGCCATCATCGCAGCGGCGGTGCTTGTGATGGTTGCTTCTCTAAGTACTTCTGTGGCAGCGCAATTGGTGTGTCCGGATGATCCGCAAACTCAGCTTGTAAATCCGGAGGTGGGCGCCGCGCCTGATGTCGATGAATGCGTCTGGCCGTATCTTGAAGATGTTGGTGATGTCTGCACCCCGGAAGGTGGCCCGTGTTAATTGCTATTCCATCGATGAACAACTTACAAAACAAAGGAGGTAAGGTTAGATGAAGAGTTTTTCGAAATATTTGATTTGCTTTATTGTTGTTGCCCTGGCTTTTTGTGTCGGGGTTCCTCAGGCAAAGGCCGATTCACTTCTTTTCCCATTCTTTGCTTCGGGAGGAGGCGCATTCACATTCTTTTCCGTGCAAAGCTGGTCAGTGTATAATGGCACCGTCGCGGGTGGCATTACACCAAACCCGATCTTAGCGCATGCTACCTATTACTGGGTGCCCCTGACTTATCCGACTGCCGGCACATACACCATAAACGGTGCCGGGTGCACACACGACGATTTCGTGGGAACAACAACTGTTGTTGATCTTATGCAGTGGGAGGCGACCGAGCAGGTAAATTCTTCACTGCCGCCAATTAACCAGACGTCATCAGCTCCACCGTACCTCATCGGTACAGGCGGTCCTGCTGTTGGGTTCATGATCTATGATGATCAGCTAAATCTTGTTCCAAGTATCGAAGCAACTCTCCCGGGCCAGGCGATCATCGTTGACACAAACACCGGTCTTGTGGCTGGATATAAGGCCCTGAACAATTTCTTTGCCCCCGATAATGCCACTTGGTCATTCGGCCAGCCAGCTGGTGTTGCTACCAGCCTTCATCCGACTGCCAAGCTAACATGGCTCATGTCCAACTATGAGTCCACCGACGTAAATACGGAATGGTTTACAGTTGTGACCGGTAATACACCTGGTCCTGCATTAGGTGTTCCTTGGCGTGGAATAATCACACTGCAGAATGGCTTCCAGACTGTTTGGGATAACAATGAAAGTCCCCAGAGTGAGAACGCGAAATATAATATTCAATGTTTCGGCTCATTCACAAGGACGAACATCATGGATACCGCGGGAGTGATTCACACCAACGGCGGAGGCATGTGGTGGGAAACAGCGGGCGTTCCCTGCTATACCGATGGAACCAATGGCGTAGGCGGCGGAGGTGTGCCAGCAATTGGTGGCCCTGGAGCATGCGGTCTCAGTGCACCGGGCGTAGGCACGAACTTGGCAGCGGGTGCTGTCATGTTAAAACTCGAGTCGACCAAGATATTGGGCCCCGGCTTGGCTGGCGACAATATATGGTCGCTCACTATGGAAAACGCTTGGCCGAATCTGCCGTACTAGGCTAAATCGGTCATTTCCGATTAATTTTCAGGAGGGCGGATGCCTTATCGCATCCGCCCTTTCTTTGGAGGCAAGATGTTTTTTAATAGGCTCTCAGTTCTTCCAGCATTAGTTTTTCTCGTTGCCGTTGCCGGGTGCGCCGGCCTGACGGCAAGACAGGCTGTGGATCGTGACGAAACGGTGATTGCCCGTGACGTTGTTGCCCATAAACTTGCGGACCGGCCGCAGTCGGTCATTATGAATGATAAGATAGCCTCTCTATTTTTTGACAAAGAGGGCATGGCTGTTTTTACTATGGACGGAACAAGGCTGGAATTGGACGGAGATCTAGAAAACAAGGGAAATGGCGACGCGCTTTCTCTTTTCAAGGACGACAAATACGTTTATGCGGTCTGGCACCTTAACGTGCGAAAGGATGGATCTAGATTATTATATTTTAGGGCTTCCTATGACGGCGGAAAGACTTTTTCCCCCGCCAAGCTCATTAATTCGGACAATGGCGCGATGAATTATACCTTTGCCTCAAACGGAAAGGGCCTCCTCGTATTCGCCTATGACGATATGAGGCACGGTAAAAATGAGATCTATTGCAATGTATCCCATGACTATGGGAAGACATGGCTTGAAAAGGATGTCAGGCTGGATAGTATTGAAGCGGGCGCCCGCAGCGCCAACGAACCCAGGGCCGGCACTTTTGCGATCGAGCCAAGGGTCACCGTTAACGACCAGACCATACTGGTGTTGTGGAAGGAAAGACATGGAAGCGGGGCTGGTCCAGCATATTTCAATAAGACAAGAACGTCCCTCGACGGCGGAAAGATATGGTCTGATGAAGCAGTCGTGCGAAAGGACAATACGTCATATGTTTTATCTGATTCACCAGCAATCCATGACGGTTCTTTTTATGCGTTCGGAGTTCACGTCGATGACGGGGTTGTGGGGTTCATGTCTGTCGACAACGGGCAGACATGGCAGCCGTTGGGCGCTGTGCCGGGCACTGCGTCAAAGCAGTGTAATCCACTCAGAATTGTCGAATCGGGAGATTTTCTTTATGCAGTTTACTCGCAAGGCGGTTCTTCCAACACACCTGACAGGTCCATCCCTGAATTGTGGTTTGCCACCTTGTCTTTTTCTGATAATAAGTGGAATGACCCTGTCAGGCTTGACAGGAGGGAATTTAATGTTACGAGCATGTCGAATCCTGTCCTGAACGTCCTAAAAGACGGCACAGTCGTTTCAGCGTGGCAGGATAATAGGGACATCGCGCCGAATATCTATATGACTTTTTCTCACGATAAGGGCAAGACCTGGCTGGAAAGGGATATAGCCGTTAATGAGCCGGGCAAGTATTCCTCGGAGTTGCCGAATTTCCTTCCAGGAAAGGACGATATGTCCATTACCTATTTGAAGTATTCGGACTACGGCGGAAGCCATGCCGATTACATCTACAGGGACATCAGCATGAAAGAAGGGGCCATCACAGGTGTTTCAACTGTCAAAGGACCGTCAGCGCAAGAGAAGGCCGAGAAACTGAGACAGAGGGTTGAAGAGTTTTGGAATTATCG
>CAZNTS010000117.1:0-7267 GCA_964576045.1 uncultured Nitrospiraceae bacterium
GTCCTGCCAGCCGAACATGCCAAGCCTTGTGACCCGCAGTTCTACCAGAGGCAGGTGAAAGACCGCAGGCAGGATCTCGGCAAGCCGCACCTTCTTCCCATCTCCGTCCACTACCACCAGTCTGAAGGTTTGGCGATCCACTACTGAGACCTTCTCAACCATCTCGTGTGCGTTCGCCAGAGCGCCTTCGCCACCAGTGCTTCCCCTGCCGATCACTATGGAACCCTCTTCGTTGAAATCCTCCGCTGCCTGTGCGTCAGGACATATTATCTCATATTCGTATCGGGAGATAAAGCTCTGCAGAGAGGGTTCATCAGGAGCTAATAATCTCAAATCGTGTATACTCAGGCCTTCAGGTAGTTGTCTTTCAAGGTCTCTGTCCGTACCAATCATTCCATAGCCGGGTGTCACTTCCATGTCGAAACACTCTTTCAGTCCGCTAACCCCCACATTAAGAGGTGGTCCGAAGGAAATCCTTGGTGAGGGATGAAAACCCTGCGAATAAACTACCGGTATGTCAGCCCTCCTAACCGCACGAACCACAGCGGTGATTACCTCCCTGTGGGACAGAAACCTCAGTTCCCCTGTTTTGGAAAACTGGAACCTCATCCGCACAGGCCTCAGATTTTTATCCCGCAGCAAATTCCTGTGGCCAATCCTTTCTCCTCCATTGATCATGACATCGGTACAGGCACTTATATCTGTTCCCGCTTCTAATCGCTCTGGGCCAGCGGTTAACCTGGCCACCGCATCTCTACATTCCAGACCGCAACTGGAACAAGTCTTTCGGCAGTCCCTTGTGATCTCGCAGGAGTTTGCCCTTTGAAGCTCCTTCCACAGAAACTCTTTTTTCAGTCCAATATCTATCCGGTCCCAGGGAAGAGTCTCCTTCTCATCAAGACGTCTTTCGGCATACCTGTAAATATCTATTCCCGCGCCCTCTGCGGCTTCAAGCCACTTATTGAAATCAAAGACCTCTGACCACGCGTCCAGCCTACAGCCCCTGGACCACGCCTGCTCTATCAGGCTGGAGACAGCCTGGTCTCCCCTGGCGAAGACTGCCTCAAGGAGGCTCATATCGATATTATGCCCCTTGAAGTTCATGCCCTTCTTCGAAAGCCTTTGTCTCAGATGGCCCATCTTCTTCCTGATATTGTCGATGCCTTCCTGCCCGCACCACTGCATGGGGGTATGAGCTTTGGGCACGAAGGGAGACACCCCCACGTTTACATTCACATATCTGCGTGAATATCTTTTCGCTGCCTTTATGGCTTTGAGCGCCATGGCAGGGATGGCCTCTATGTCCTCTTCTGTCTCAGTAGGCAGCCCGACCATAAAATAGAGCTTGATACTCTCCCACCCCTCCGCAAAAAGTGCATCCAGCGCCTTTTCATAGTCCTCCTCACAAAAGTCCTTGTTTATCACAGTTCTCAGCCTTGCAGTGGCGGCTTCAGGAGCCATGGTAAATCCAGTCTTCCTTACCGTCTTTATTTCCCTGAGCACGGAGCGGTCGACAGCCGCCACACGCAGCGACGGAAGTGAGAGCGAGACCGTTTTGTGAGAGAACTTCCTGTTGATCTGTTTCACCAGGGGCAGGAGACAACTGTAATCCCCGGCACTGAGAGAGGTAAGGGATATTTCCTCATACCCGGTATTCTTAAGTGAAGCTGCCGCTATCTCCAAAACCCTCTCAGGGCTTCTCTCTCTCAGTGGCCTGTAGACCATGCCAGCCTGGCAGAACCGACATCCCATAGTACAGCCCCTTGAAAGCTCGATGGTGATCCTGTCGTGAATAATCGAAGTGTAAGGCACCACAGGGGCCATAGGATAGGGAGCATCTTCAAGGGACTCCCGGTAACGCCTTTTTATCACCGATGAGTTTCCGTGGACAGACGGAACGTAGACCCCCTCAATGGCCGAGAGGCCTCGTAGCAAAGAACTCTTTCGTCCGTCACCCTGCGTCTTCCAAAGACGCAACACTCCCAGCATATCCGCTACAGCATCTTCTCCGTCCCCCACAAGAAATGCATCCATGAAGGTAGACATCGGCAGAGGGTTGACGGTGCACGGCCCCCCTGCAATGACCAAGGGGTACCGCCCGTCCCGCTCTTCCGCCCTAAATGGTATGCCGGCCAGGGAAAGCATATTAAGGACAGTGGTGTAAGAAAGCTCATATTGAAGGCTGAATCCGACGATATCGAATTCCTTCACTGGACTCTTTTTCTCCAACGATGCCAGAGGAAGACCCTTTGCCTTCATCTTCGTCTCCAGGTCGATCCAAGGCGCAAAGACCCTATCCGCAGAGGCGTATGGCAGACTGTTTATTATCTCGTAAAGGATCCTGAGACCGAGGTGAGACATCCCCACATCATAGATATCGGGAAATGCCAGGGCCACCTTCACCTCACCGTTTTTTTGGATGGAGTTCAGCTCCCGGTTGATGTATCGGCTCGGTTTTTCTATGTGGCAAAGGTCCATCTTAAAGAATACCATAAGGCGCGCGCAGAGCGCAGCAATGGCGCGTCAGCATACCGGTGTCTGCCTTCTTGTGACTGCTCTGCCTCTCCGCACATTTTCTTGACTTAGGCAGAATCACTCGGATAAGATAACTAACCGAGGTTTTCATGAAAGTTGGCATTGGTTGTGACCACGCCGGTTTAGAACTTAAACTCGAACTGATCTCCCTCCTTAAAGAGATTGGAATAGACTGTATTGATTACGGAACCGATGTTCCGAAATCCGTGGACTATCCAGATTTTGGGGAGAAAGTCTCCAGTGCAGTTAGTTCGGGCGGAATAGAGCGCGGTGTACTCATCTGCGGCACGGGCATCGGAATGTCCATTGTGGCTAACAAGTTTCCCGGAATACGTGCGTCTCTTTGCAATGACCTCTTCACGGCAAAAATGAGCAGACTTCACAACGATGCAAACATCCTGGTGATTGGCGGCCGGATTGTGGGGAAAGACCTGGCAAAAGAGATAGTGAGGGTTTGGTTTTCCACACCCTTCGAGGGAGGAAGGCACTGCGCCAGACTGGACAAGATAACCAATATAGAAGAAAGACTAAAGGGCCCTGAGCATGGAAAACATAAAACTCGTTGATCCCCAAGTTTACGAAGCCCTGGAGAAGGAAAGACAGAGGGAAAGAGAAAAAATCGTTCTCATCGCATCCGAAAACTATGTAAGCGATGCGGTCCTGGAAGCGCAGGGCTCCATCTTCACGAACAAATATGCGGAGGGATACCCCGGCAGAAGGTATTACGGCGGCTGCGAATACGCAGACGAGGTAGAAAACCTGGCGATAAAGTATACCAAGGAACTTTTCGGCGCAGAACACGTAAACGTACAGCCTCACTCGGGTTCGCAGGCGAACATGGCTGTCTATTTCGCATTTCTCAAGCCTGGCGACACCATCCTGGGAATGAGTCTTAACCAGGGGGGACATCTTTCCCATGGCGCCTCGGTCAACTTCTCTGGTCTTCTGTTCAAGAGCGTCTCTTACGGCGTGGACCGGAAGACCGGCTACATCGACTACGATGAAGTGAGAAGGATCGCGAGGGAGCACAATCCTCAGATGATTGTGGCAGGCGCCAGCGCTTACTCCAGGCTACTTGACTTCAAAGCCTTCGCCGAGATCGCGAAAGAGGTGGACGCATACTTCATGGCTGACATCGCCCACATCGCCGGCCTTATCGCAGCAGGTATACACCCGTCGCCTGTGCCACATGCAGATTTTGTTACGACCACAACCCATAAGACGCTCAGGGGACCCCGGGGCGGTTTGATCATGTGCAAGGCGGAATACGGAAAGGCGATAGATAAAATGATCTTCCCGGGCATACAGGGAGGCCCTCTTGTTCATGTGATCGCTGCCAAAGCTGTCGCCCTGAAAGAAGCTCTGGGCAGTGATTTCAGGACATACCAAGAACGGATAGTGAAAAACGCCAGGCGGCTGGGAAGCGAGCTCATGAAGAAGGGCTTCAGTATCGTCTCAGGCGGAACAGATAATCACCTGATGCTGATCGATCTGTCGAACACCAATATTACCGGCAAAGAGGCCGAAGAGGTTCTTGATATCGCAGGGATCACGGTTAACAAGAACACTATCCCCTATGATTCGCGCCCTCCCGCCGTCACAAGCGGCATCAGGCTTGGTACACCCTGCGTGACCACCAGGGGGATGGGCGAGGAAGAAATGGCCGAAATCGCCGACATCATTTCGCTCTTGCTAACGAACAGCAGGCAGCCTGACGAGATCGCCGGCATGAACCAGCGTGTCAAGACTCTCTGCAAGCGTTTCCCCGTATACTGATGAAGTGCCCCTTTTGCGGAAATCTGGAAGACAAGGTCATAGACTCCCGCACCAGCAAAGAAGGGGAAGCGATACGCAGGAGAAGGGAGTGCCTCAATTGCGGGAAGAGGTTTACCTCTTACGAGCGTGTTGACGACGTTGTCCCACTGGTCATAAAAAAGGACGGAAGGCGTGAATCATTTGACAGAGGGAAAATCCTGCATGGTCTGAAAAAGGCATGCGAGAAAAGACCAATCAGCATAGATGTCCTTGATAGTGCCGTAGATTCCATAGAGAAAAAGCTGATCGGCATGGGCGTGAAAGAGATACCCAGCGCGTGGATCGGCGAGGAACTCATGTCTTCCCTTAAGGACACGGACAAGGTCGCCTACGTGAGATTCGCCTCAGTGTACCGGCAGTTCAAAGACATCAATGACCTGATGGATGAAGTGAAGAACCTCTTCGAACATCAGGAAGTCCCGAAGTCCAAACGGTCTGACAATAAGCCTCTTTAATTTAAAAGGCCCGGCGATGCGTCCTGGCCGATATTACGAATCCTTTGCTTCGCGATAGGGTCAGAGCTCCATCAACGGATAACTAGAACCTATCTCAAAATCGATATGGGCCTGTTTCTGGGCAGGGCGTAATTTTGGTTGACGCTTGTTAAACCGCATAAAATAAGGCTTTATAGAGTCACCATAAGAGTTGTTGACTTGATTATAGCCGTCATTCTTAATTTTGAGATAGGTTCTAATGACACCTGCATAAATGGTGCAGAAACTCCTTGGTGCCATTCAGCTTATGCATTATTGCTTCCTTCCTCCATATCCCCCTGAACTCAACCCAGCTGAATACGTCCGGCCGCACACGAAAATGAACCCCTTGGCCAACCTGCCCGCAACAGAACTTGATACCTTTGCGTCAGAAACCCCTGGCAATATACCTTCTTTGTAGGGGAAACCACGTTTGCTTCATTCATGTCTCAAAAAAAGTGGCCTTTCTTTACGCCTTAAATTGGGACATTACTTATACAGCTCTCAATAATTCAGCCTCTTCCCTTCTTTGCTAAACAATTCGAACCTCATGATCCCCCACTTCTGCAACAGATACTTAAGCGAAGTTCCGACCACACCAAAGCCGTATTCTATACTCCTTTTCAGATTTATCGAAGACGCATCCTGAAAGTACCTGGTCGGACAGCTTATCTCTCCAATCCTAAACCCGAAATACACTGCCTGCGCAAGCATCTCATTATCGAACACAAAATCATCCGAGTTTTCCTCCAGCGGCAAACCCTTGATGACCCCGCTGGAAAAAGCCCTGAAACCCGTATGGTATTCAGAAAGCTTGACACCGAAGGCCAGATTCTCGATGAGAGTTAGGAATCTGTTCGCAACGTATTTGTATAGCGGCATGCCCCCTTTAAGGGCGGTGCCGCCCAATATCCTAGAACCAAGTACTACGTCATAGTGCCCCGATGCAATCATAGAGGCCATAGCAGTCACAAGCCGTGGCGAATACTGGTAGTCAGGATGCACCATCACGACGATGTCTGCGCCCAGCCTCAGGGCCTCTCGGTAGCAAGTCTTCTGGTTCCCTCCGTATCCTCTGTTCTCCCTATGGAGAATGGTTGTGACGTTCAATTCCTGCGCAATCCTCAGTGTGCTGTCTTTGGAGGCGTCATCGACAAGTATCACGTCATCGACATATTCGTGCGGCAGCTCCTCATAGGTCTGCCGCAATGTTTTCTCGGCATTATAGGCAGGCATGACCACAACCAGTTTCTCACCAAGAATCATTCAGCACACCCCCCTTTGTGTGGTTGCTCTCTCACCGCATACACCTCGATAGTGCCTCCCCTCTTCAGCACAAAGGACTCAAAAAAAGAAAGCAGGAAAGACAACGGCAGATAAAAAGGCAGCAGTGCTAAGGTGAGCAGCAGGTCACGCTTCTTTGATTCTGCCAGCTTCTTCTTCCTCACCTCGGTGCTCTTAAGCACTTCATAGAGGAAGTTCATGCTGGTTCCGGAAATATTCAGAAGGGTCTGTAGCCAACCAAAAGGATTATATTCAAGATCAAAATGCCGCACTTTCACTTTCCTGAGGCAATTCTTATGAAGCAGTCCTGTCAGCCCTTCTTCCGTGAAATGGTGAAGGTGATAGGGCACATCGAGATGAAACCAGCGCGCCTTTCCCACGGAGGCCTGAAGACTCCCCATGTTAGGCAGAGCAACCACCACAAGTCCTCCCTTTCTAATGATCTTGCTACACTCCCTGATCATTTCGGCCGGGTCATAGACGTGTTCGAGTACATGGCTGAGCGTTATCACATCAAAACTCTCAGCAGGCAACCCCCACTCCGCAGGGCCGCCGGAGATGACCTTGATGTTGTATGTTTCGGCGGCCCGGGGTGCCACCTCTTTATCGAACTCCACACCTGTCACTTCCCACCCTCTCCGTTTCATTACGTCCAGAAAAAGACCTCTTCCGCATCCTATATCCAGCATCCTGCCTTGCCCGATAAATCTTTCTATCCTCTTTCTTCTGAGATGCCGTGAAAGAAGAATAAAGAATTCAATGACAGGATTGAATCTCTTTCCGCAGCTTCCCCGATAGCTCCCGGCGCCGTACAGACGTGAAAGCTCAGCCGACGTCGGAACAGGAACAGTACTGCCTGTCTTACAGCGTCTGCAGAAGAAAACCTCATAGATCTTATCACCGTTTTTTATCCCTTCCAGTATCTTGTCTTCCAAAACCCCGTTACAAAGGACGCATTCGCTCATACTGATATACTGTCTTTTTCAGACTCTTTTGAGTGCCGCTTTAAGAAGCCCGTTCAACTTCTTTGTCTCGGCGTAAAGAGTGTCAAGGATCTCTGAAAGTTCTTTATCACCCAAAGCTGATGCCTTGGCAGCCCACTCCCTGTAAACTTCCGCATGCTCCAGATTATGTTCCATCCAGTGATGAAGCAGATGTCT